>DASUYU010000146.1:0-3664 GCA_036377235.1 Thermoleophilaceae bacterium | reverse complement strand
GCGCTGCCGTGGGGCCTGAACGTCGGCGACATGCTCGGCCACATCCCGCTCCCGGCGAAGATCACGATTCAGGTGCTCGAGCCGATCGACGTGTCCCGCATGGATGTGGACAGGGCATACGAGCGCGTGACGACCGCGATGCAGACGGCGCTCACCGGCCTCTCCGAGGAGCGCTCGCTCCCGGTGCTGGGCTGATGCGGGTCGAGCGCGAAATCGCCATCGACGCGCCGCCCGAGCGGATCTGGGAGCTCGTGTCGGAGCCCGACAACTACGACGGCTTCTGGCACGGGATCACCCGGCTGGAGCGGAGGAACAAGCAGCACGGGCTCGGGGCGCGGTTCACGATCCGCATGCGGATCGGCTCGGCCGACATCGGCGGGCTCGTGGAGATCGTGGAGTGCGACGAGAACGCCGACATGGCGTGGACGAGCATCACGGGCATCGACCACCGTGTGCGCTGGCGGCTGCGCGAGGCCGACGACGGCCGCACGCGCGTCGTCCTGCGGCTGTCATGGGACTCGCCCGGCGGGCTCCTCGGGAACGTGGCGGACCGGCTCGCCGCGCCGATGGTGGCGAAGACGCTCGAGGAAACCCTGAAGAATCTGGCGCTCGAGCTGGACGACGAGGAGGTCAAGGAAGAGGTGGCTGACGAGGACGGCAAGAGCCTGCCGGGACGGCTGCTCTACGAGCTCGGAAGCGCGAAGGTGCTGATCGAGGCCGGCGTGATCCGCCCGATGCGGCCGGACCGCCTGTGGGGCGTCCTGCGAACGCTCCAGAAGTGGGGGCGCAGCCCCGCGGCCGGCGCGATCTCGCTGGCCGAGCGCTACCCCGAGGAGACGATGATCGTCGACGAGCTGGGGCAGCTGACCTACAGCGAGGTCGACACCCGCACCAACGCGCTCGCCCACGCCCTGTCCGACCAGGGCATCCTCGAGGGCGACGGCGTCGGCGTCATGTGCCGGAACCATCGCGGCTTCATCGAGGCGACGATCGCGCTGTCGAAGCTCGGCGCCGACGCGCTCTACCTGAACACCGCCTTCGCTGGCCCGCAGCTGGTCGAGGTCGTGCAGCGGGAGAAGCCCAGGGCGCTGATCTTCGACGAGGAGTTCTACGAGCTGCTTGAGGACGCGGGCCACCGCCGCAAGCGCTTCGTGGCGTGGCACGACTCGCCCACCTGCCCCGACCCGACGCTCGACGAGCTGATGTCGGAGGGCGACCCGAGCACGGTGGTGCCGCCGCTCCGCGAGGGCCGCGCGATCATCCTCACGTCGGGCACGACCGGCACGCCGAAGGGCGCGTCGAGGGGCAACCCGGAGTCGATCGACCCCGTGGTGGCATACCTGTCGAAGATCCCGATGAGGAGCCGATACACGATCCACGTCGCCGCTCCGCTCTTTCACTCGTGGGGGTTCGCCCACTTCTCGCTCGGGCTCATCCTCGGCATGACGTTGGTGCTGCGCCGGAAGTTCGACCCGGAGGCATGCCTCGGCGAGGTGAGCCGCACGCGCGCCGACGCGCTCGCGGTCGTGCCGGTGATGATGCAGCGCATCCTCGAGCTGCCCGAGGAGACGATCGCGAAGTACGACACCTCGTCCCTGAAGGTCGTGGGGGCCAGCGGCTCGGCGCTGCCGGGCGACCTCGGCACCCGCTGGATGGACCGCTTCGGCGACACGCTCTACAACCTGTACGGCTCGACCGAGGTCGCGTGGGCCACCATCGCCACCCCGGCCGACATGCGCGCCGCGCCCGGCACCGCCGGCCGGCCGCCGCGCGGCACGGTCGTGCGGCTGTACGACGACAAGGGCGTGGAGGTGAGACCCGGCGACACCGGCCGCATCTTCGTCGGCAACGAGATGCTGTTCGAGGGCTACACCGGGGGCGGCTCGAAGGACGTGATCGGCAACCTGATGGCCACCGGCGACGTGGGCCGCTTCGACGACGGCGGCCGCATGTTCGTCGAGGGCCGCGACGACGAGATGATCGTCTCGGGCGGCGAGAACGTGTTCCCGAAGGAGGTCGAGGACCTGCTGTCACGTCACGACGCCGTGAGCGACGTGGCCGCGGTGGGCGTCGACGACGACAAGTTCGGCCAGCGCCTCAAGGCGTTCGTGGTGCTCGAGACCGGCAAGAAGGCCACCGAGGACGAGCTGAAGAGCTACGTGAAGAAGAACCTCGCGGGCTTCAAGGTGCCGCGCGAGTTCGAGTTCATCGACGAGCTGCCCCGCAACGCCACCGGCAAGGTGCTGAAGCGGGAGCTGGTCGAGGACGAGCAGGAGAAGGCCGGCAAGAAGTAGGCGTACCGGCCCCCTTTGCCGGGTACCCGCTCCCAGACCCAGGATGGGAGGAATGAGGAAATGAGCACCGGAGCGATCATTGCCATCGTCATCGGCGCGCTGATACTGCTGGCGCTGCTGTGGCTCGCCCTTCGCGCGGGCCGCGAGCGCAGGCTCGACTCGCGTCGCGACGAGGCGCGCGAAATCCGTCGTGAGGCCGAGGTGGGCCGAGCGCAGGCGGACAAGTCGCGTGCGGAGGCCGACGCGCAGGCCGCGGAGGCCCGGCGCCAGGACGCACTGGCGCGCGAGCGCTCGGCGACCGCCGAGGACCAGCACCGTCAGGCGCGCGAGCGCCACATCGAGGCGGCGGAGAAGGATCCCGACGCCGATCCGGACGAGGCCGCGGCCGAGTTCGACCGGCGCCACGCGGAGACCGCGGGCGCGACCGGCACGGACACCGACGCCACGACCGGCACGACGGGCACGACCGCCGGCGACGACCAGAGCGTCGAGCACTACGAGCGGACGACCGACTCCGACGCGGAGCGCGAGCGCCGGTTCGAGCGCGATTCGGACGGCGACGTCGTACGCGACGAGACGTACGAGCAGCCCCGCACGAACAGCTAAGCGGGACGCCTTATGGCGGCGGCGGGCGCGCGATGCCGCGCGCCCGCCTCACGCCGTAAACGCGACTACTGGCCGCAGACCGGCCAGTGACCGCTGCCGTGCTTCGACAGGAGGAGCCAGGCCCTCCAGGTCTGCTCCGAGCGCGGAGCCGCGGCGGGGTCACCCCAACCGCCGACGACACGCCAGGTGCTGAAGCTGAACTGGTACATGCCGCGGTACGCCCCGCCGCCACCGACGGCACGCGGGTTGTTGCGCGACTCGCACCACGCGATCGAGGCGAGCTTCTGCTTGCCCCAGCTCGGGACGCGACGGACTCTGAAGCGGTTGATCGTCGCCCGGCCCTCGTACGTCTTCGACCAGTGCGCGAACCGGCGCTTCATCCGCCGAATCGAACGACGCAGCTCACGAGCCGTGGGCTCGCGGCTGTCGCTGGCGGCGGCCCGGACGAGATTCCGCCCGTGCCAGACGCCGTAGTGGTGCAGCTTCTGCCGCCAGTGGCGGTAGCGCGCCCGTAGGCGAGTACCGGCCGCCCTGGCCTGCGGCTCAGAAGCAGTGGTAGCTGTCTGGTTCGTATCAGCCTGCGTTGTGTTCGTATCGGCCCGCGTCGGCGCAACGGCCGCCATCGCGGGTATCGCGGCCGCGAGCAGTGCGCACACGCACGCAAGCAGCAGTACTGCCTTCTTCAAAACGACACACCTCCGAAGGGGTGAACTGCCTGGCCTGCGCGTTTCCCCTGCTGCAGGGCCAGGACTTGCCAAGCTCGC
>DASUYU010000145.1:0-6111 GCA_036377235.1 Thermoleophilaceae bacterium | reverse complement strand
GCGAGGTCTACGTCGTGATCGGCGACGGCACCTGGCTGATGGGCAGCACCGGGGAGCTCGTTACCGCGCGGCAGGAGGGGCTGAAGATCACGATTCTCGTGGTCGAGAACGGCGGCTACCAGTCGATCCACGGGCTCCAGCGGGCACGGACAGGCCGGAGCTTCGGCCTCGAGTTCGGCGTGGACGTGGACTATGCGGCCAATGCGCGCAGCCTCGGCTGCGCCGCGTTCGCCGTGTCGTCGATCGCCGAGCTCCGGCAGGCGCTCGACGAGGCGCGCCTGGAGACCGGGCCGGTGGTGATCGTCGCCCGCGTGGAGCCGCGCCGGCTCATGATCGACTCGGACTGCTGGTGGGACGTGGGCGTGGCCGAGCTGTCCGAACGCGCCGAGACGCGTGAGCTGGCCGCGGAGCACGCGCGGGGCAGGCGGCTCCAGCGGTACCTCGGGTAGCCGTGCGCATCGTCGCCACCGCCGCGGTGCCCGCCGTCGGGCGCGAGGCATTCGCCGCGCTCGGCGAGATCGAGGTGGACGGCGGCGGGAACCTGAGCGGAGCCGAGATCCTGATAGTGCGCGGCACGCCGCTCGGCGCGGACTCGATCGAGTCGGCCTCGAGGCTCCAGGTGATCGCCCGCACGGGGGCGGGGTACGACAACGTGGACGTGGCGGCCGCCACACGGGCCGGCATTCCGGTCGTCTACGCGCCGGCGGTGGGCGCCGGGCCGGTTGCCGAGGGCACGATCGCACTGATGCTGGCGGCAGCGAAGCGCCTCCGCGAGCTCGGCGACATCGTGTCGAGCGACTGGGATGCCCGCTATGACGTGATGGGGCTGGATCTCGAGGGCGCCTGCGCGGGGGTGGTCGGGCTCGGGGCGATCGGGCGCCGCGTGGGGACGCTGTGCCGGGCGCTCGGCATGGCGGTGATCGCTCACGACCCGGCGGCCTCCACCTCGGCGTTCGAGCTCGTGGGCCTGGAGGAGCTCGTTGCCCGCGCCGACGTGATCAGCCTTCACTGCGCCCTCACCGACGAGACCCGGGGGCTGGTCGACCGGAGCCTGCTCGCGCACACGAAGCCCGGAGCGGTGCTCGTGAACGCCGCCCGAGGCGCCATCGTCGAGAGCGAGGACGTCCTCGCGGAAGCACTGGCGAGCGGACGGCTGTCCGCGGTCGCACTCGACGTGCACCCCACCGAGCCGCCGCGTGTGAGCCACCGCCTGTACGGAGATCCGCGGGTGATCTGCACGCCGCACACCGTGGGGCTCACCCGCAGGTGGAATGCGCAGGTCTTCAGCGCCCTCGCCGCCGGCGTGACGAGCGTGCTCGCAGGCGGCCGGCCCGCGAACCTCCTGAATCCGGAGGCGCTCCGCGCGTCTAGGTGAGCCGCGCCTCCTCCTCGGCCTCGACGCGGAATCGGACCAGCGTGCGCCGAAGCGCGTCGCGGAGCGCGCGGCGGATGAACAGGACGTCGGCGATCCCGCGCAGCGGGCCGTAGCGCGAGAGCCGGTACTCGAGGCTCAGCTCCACCTCGGAGCCGTCGCTCGCGGGCAGCGCGCGCAGCGTCTGGGTGCCGGCGAGCGCCTCCTCGTAGACCTGGGTCGCGAAGCGGTCGCCGGCGCGCTCGGTCACCCTCTCGGTGACCCGCCCGCGCCCTCCGGGCGTGGACTCCCAGACCACGTGGCCGCCCGGCTCGGGCCACATCTCCGTGCGCTCGAGCTGCCTCGCGAACCCCTCGACGAAGCTGGGCCAGCGCTCGACGTCCGACCACAGGCGGAGCACCTCGGGCGGCGTGAGCGGCAGAGTCGCGCGGGCGCTCGCCCGCCTCACCGCCCGTAGACCTCGCGCACGATCTCGTCGATCGACGACTTCACCGAGTCGAGGAACGGCCGCACGTCCTCGACCAGCCGCTCGTACTCCGCCCTCCCCTCGTCGGTGAGCACGTAGTAGCGCCGCGACCGCCGCTCCGGGTGCTCCCACTGCCCCTCGATCAGGCCGCGGCCCTCCAGCTGCCGCAGCAGCGGGTACATCGTGTTCGGATTGACGGAGAGGACCCCGGCCGTCATCGACCCGATCCTCTCCATCAGCTTGTTGCCGTAGCTCGGCCCCTCGTTGATGAGGTGCAGCACGAGCAGCGGCAGGATCTGCCGGCGGCGCAGCTGCGCCGCGAACGGATCCTGCGCCTTCCGCCCGGGCGCGACCGCGGCCTCGATGCCCCCAGCCTGGGCGACCGCGTCGCGAACCGCTTCTCGCTTGCCCGCCATTGCTGGCGGACATTGTTACGTCTAACTAGGCCGCTGCGGCTGCCGGCTCTTCGACGCGGCGCGGCATCAGCACCTCGCGGGCGATCACGAGCCGCTGGATCTGCGACGTGCCTTCGTAGAGCTGCATGATCTTCGCGTCCCGCATCAGCTTCTCCACCGGGTACTCCTTGATGAAGCCGTAGCCGCCGTAGACCTGCACGGCGTCGACGGTCACCTCCATCGCGGAGTCGGCGGCGAAGCGCTTCGCGTGCGAGCTCACGAGCGTGTTGCGCTTGCCCTGGTCGAGCTCCACGGCCGACTTCCACACGAGCAGCCGGGAGGCCTCCACCTTGGTCGCCATGTCGGCGATCATGAACTGGATCGCCTGGTGCATCGCGATCGGCACGCCGAACTGCACGCGTTCCTTGGCGTAGTCGCGCGCGAACTCGAAGGCGGCGTTCGCGATGCCCACGGCCATGGCGGCCACGCCCGGCCGCGTGCGGTCGAGCGTCATCATCGCGAGCTTGAAGCCCTTGTTCTCCTCGCCGATCAGGTTGTCGACGGGGATCTCGACGTCGTTGAACGAGATCATCGCCGTGTCGGAGGCGCGCTGTCCGAGCTTGTCCTCCTTCTTGTCGACGGTCACGCCGTCGAGCTCACGCGGCACGACGAAGGCCGAGATCCCGCGGTGGCCGGCCTCCTTGTCGGTCTTCGCGTAGACCGTGTACCAGTCGGCGTGCGAGCCGTTGGTGATGAAGCACTTGGTGCCGTTGATGACGTACTTGTCGCCCTGCTTCACGGCGGTGGTGCGCATGCCCGACACGTCCGAGCCGGCGTCCGGCTCCGTCAGGCAGAACGAGGCGAGCTTCGGCTCGTCGGTGAGCCTGCCGAGGAACTCCTTCTTGACCTCCTCGGACGCGCCGAGGATGACCGGCGCGGTTGCCAGGCCGTTGCACATCAGCGACGTGCCGATGCCGGAGCAGCCCCATCCGAGCTCCTCCTCGATGAGACAACCGGTGAGGTAGTCGAGCCCGGGCCCGCCGTACTCCTCGGGGATGTGGTTGTTCATCAGGCCGAGCTCCCAGGCCTGCTTGATGATGTCCGCCGGGAAGGTGGAGTCCTTGTCCAGCTCCCACGCGACCGGCCGGATCTCCTTCTCGGCGAAGTCGTGGGCCAGCTGGCGAATGTCCTTCTGCTCGTCGGAAAGCGTGAAGTCGACCACTGCTTGATGCTCCTCTGATTGACTCGTCAGTCAACGACTTACCCAGCAGGTTACAGCAGGTAACGCGCCACCACGTAGATACCCCCCGCCAGCGCCGCCAGCGTGAAGATCAGGAGCCCGATCTGGTCCGGATACAGGGCGGGGCGGCTGGGAGCGAACGTCCGGCGGCGCAGGCGCTTCCACATGGGGTGAAACTACCCCGGATGGACTTCGGGACCATCCTGATCGGCGTGTCGGTGCTGGCGGTGCTGGCCGCCGCGGTTTCGTATTGGGGAAGCGGCCGGATCTACTCCGGACTCGGACGCAGCGACCTGGAGATGCGACGCGAGGAGCCGGCGTCGGCCGCGGAGGCGAACGAGGAGATCCGGCAGATGCTGGAGGCCAAGTCGCGCCGCCGCGAGGCGCGCGGTGAGGCGCCGATCGACGTCGAGGCGGAGCTCACCCTGCTCACGACAGGCACACCCGCACCCGGCGATCCGGCCCTCCGCGAGGAGGTCCGCCAGCTCGTGATCGCGCGCAACGCCCGCCGCCTCCGGCAGGGCAAGGAGCCGCTCGACGTGGAGGCCGAAATCGACCGTCAGCTGCGTGACCTACAGGGGTGATTTCGGCGTATCCGGGGGTATAGGCTGGCCCTGATGGCCGACGAACGCCGCTTCGATCTCGACGATGTGCTCCTGCGCCCGGGCTGCTACCTGAACCCGCAGACCGAGATCATGGTCGTGGTCGACGACTCGCCATCCATCGACGGCGAGATCTTCAACCTCGAGGAGTTCGAGGGCGCCGACTGGGTGCTGATCGCCGACGAGGTGCCGGTGGACGAGGCGCGCCGCGACGAGCTGCTCGAGACGTTCCAGGCCACCTACTCCGGCGGCGACGGCCGCACGCGCGCGATCCGCGCCGCGGCCGAGGACGACGAGGACGATTACGTCTCGGACGACGAGAACGCCCCGCCCGAGCCGGACGAGGAAGTCGACGACATCTAGAGCTCCTCGAGCTCCAGGTCCGCGCCGGCCAGGATCCCGTCCACCTGCTCCGGGCTCCGGAAGCCCACGATTGCTCCGTCGACGGCCGGGTTCCGCAGGGTCCAGGCCACGGCAACCGCCCCGGGCGTGGTGTCGTGCCGCTCGGCCACCGCGCGCAGCCGCTCCACCAGCTCCAGATGCCGCGACAGCTCCGGCTCCTGGAAGCTCGGGTCGCTCTTTCGCCAGTCGTTGTCGGGCATGTTCTCGACCCGCTCCCGCGTCATCCGCCCGGTGAGCAGGCCCGACCCCATCGGCGAGTAGACGATGACGCCGATGCCGTCGCGCTCGGCGAACGGCAGCAGCTCCTCCTCCGCCTCCCGCTCGACCAGCGAGTAGGGCGGCTGGACCGTCTCCACCGGCGCGATCTGCTGCACACGGCGCAGCTGCTCCACGTCGAAGTTCGACACGCCGATGTGCCGCACCATCCCCTGCTCCTTCAGCTCGGCCAGGGCGGACCATCCCTCCTCGATGTCGCGGTCGGGATCGGGCCAGTGGATCTGGTACAGGTCGATCGCGTCGACGCGCAGGCGCTTCAGGCTGGCCTCCGCCTCGCGCATCACGGAGTCGCGCTCGAGGCTGTGCACCACCGTGCGGTCCGGCCCCTCCAGCAGCGAGCACTTCGTGAACACGAGGGGCCGGTCGGCCACGCCCTCGAGCGCCCGCCCGACCACCTCCTCGGAGTGGCCGAATCCGTACCCGGCGGCCGTGTCGATCCAGTTCACGCCCTGCTCGAGGGCGCGATGGATCGCGGCGATCGACTCCTCGTCCTCCTGGGCGCCCCAGCCGAACTCCCAGTCGCCTCCGCCGATCGCCCAGGCGCCGAACCCGATGCGGGTGATGTCGAGGCCGGTGTCGCCGAGCGCGGCGGTCCTCACGCGGGTGCGCCGGTCTCGTCCAGGGCCGCGCGCAGCTCCCTGACCTTGTCGCGATAGGCCGGCTCGCTCCCGCCCAGTAGGTGCGAGCCCCAGCGCACGCCGTTGTGCACGTGGGGGACCTCGTCGGCCAGGAGGTAGTCGAACACCATCGCGACGCGCTCCTGGCCCAGCTCCATGAGCGTCTTCCGCCTGTGCGAGTGGCGCCACATCGCGCGCTGCTCGCTCGTCCCGTTGAACAGGCACAGCCGCCCGAGCAGGTCGTACGCGTAGATCGACTTGAAGTACGAGAAGCCGACCGGGAAGTCGCCCCACGCGCAGCCGAGCTCGTCCTTCATGAGCAGGTCGTGCAGCCGCGCGTGGCGCACCTCGTCCCAGTTCTGGCGCGCCATGTCGACGTGGAAGTCCCACGGCATCTCCGGGTGCTCGTGCGAGTTGCGTGCCATCAGCTCGGCCGCCGACAGCTCCGCGTCCATCAGACCGTGGAAGAAATGCTGCTGCTCCTCGCGCTCGACCGGCACGTGGTTCTCCGCGCCGTTCACGTAGAGCTCGCGCGAGAGGTACGGGTCGCCGCTCTCGGTCACCTCCACGAACTCGTCGCGCAGCGGCTCCTCGAGCGGGGGCAGGATGCGGAGCTCGCGCGCCTCGGTGCGGAGCTGGACCGGGAGCTCGCCGATGTCGGTGTCGAAGCGCCCGTGTCCCTCGGTGTGGCGCTCCTGCCGCTCCACGATCTGAGTGAGGAGGCGAAGCGACGGCTCGTCC
>DASUYU010000144.1:0-2263 GCA_036377235.1 Thermoleophilaceae bacterium | reverse complement strand
GCGAGCTTGTTCTCGATGTGCTCCCGGATGTGGATGTCCTCCAACAGGTAGTCGGAGAAATCACGCTCGTTGAACCAGGTCGACTTCCAGTCGTGGATGTAGCCGACCCGCAGCGACTCGGGATGGACCTTCTGGCCCATGGGCTACCTCCCGTTCCCTTCGGTGGTCAATTCGATGGTCATGTGGCTCGTGCGCTTGTTGATCTTGGTGGCGCGACCCAGCGCGCGCGGCCGGTAGCGCTTGATGGTCGGCCCCTCGTCCACGTAGGCGCGGCGGACGGTGAGCTCGTCGGCGCCCAGCTCGTAGGCCGACTCCGCGTTGGCGATCGCGGAGTTGAGCAGCTTGAGGATGTCGGTGGAGACGGCCCGCGGAGCGTGCTCGAGGATCGCCTGAGCATGCTCGACGCGCTTGCCGCGAATGTGGTTCATGACGAGCCGCGCCTTGCGCGGGGCGCTGCGCACGTACCTGGCGCGGGCGCGAACGATGAGGTCGCCCTCGGGACGCGGAGCGCGCTCACGCTTTCGGGTGGTGGTGGTCTCCGCGGAGCCGCGCCTGCGGGACTTGGGCTTCTCCTCGTCCTCGGGCTCGGCCTCGGGCTCGTCCTCGGGCGCGGGGACAGAGCCAGCTCCGTCCCCGTCGTCGGGCTCGGCCGCGGCCTCCTTCTCGGCCGCCGGCGCGGGGGCGCTTCCCGCCTGCGCGATGTCGTCGTCGTCGAGGCGAGCGACCAGCTCGGCCTTCGTGCCGCTCTTCGTGAGGCCGCGGGCCTCGAGCTCGGCCTTGAGCTCGTCGACCTTCAGCGACTCCCAGCCGCCCTCCGGCGCCTGACTTACCTTGTCGGGCGTCACCGCATCCTCACCTTGTCGCTGCCCGCGTGGCCGCGGAACATCCGGGTGGGGGCGAACTCGCCGAGCTTGTGGCCGACCATCGACTCGGAGATGAACACGGGCACGTGCTTACGGCCGTCGTGGACGGCGATCGTGTGACCGACCATCTCCGGGAAGATCGTCGACGTGCGCGACCAGGTCTTCACCATGGTCTTGTTGCCGGACTCGTTCATCTGCTCGATCCGCGTCATGAGGCGGTCCTCGACCCACGGGCCCTTCTTGGATGAGCGCGACATCTATCGCCGTCCCTTCTTGCCACGGCGGCGGCCGCGAACGATGTAGCGGTCGGACGTCTTCCTCTTCTTGCGCGTGCGGTAGCCGAGCGTGGGCACGCCCCACGGGGTGCGCGGGTGGCCGCCCGGCGTGTGGTGCGCCTCGCCGCCTCCGTGCGGGTGGTCCACCGGGTTCATCGCCACGCCGCGCGTCTGCGGGCGCACGCCCTTGTGGCGCGAGCGCCCGGCCTTGCCCAGGGTCACGAGCTCGTGCTCCGGGTTGCCGAGCACGCCGATGGTGGCGCGGCAGTCCACGAGCACCATCCGCATCTCGCCCGAGGGCAGCCGCAGAGTCGCGTACTTGCCCTCCTTCGCCACGAGCTGGATCGCGGTGCCCGCAGAGCGGCCGAGCTGGCCGCCGCGGCCGGGCGTGAGCTCGACGCTGTGGACCGTCGTACCGGTCGGGATGTTCGCCAGCGGCAGGGAGCAGCCAGGCGCGATGTCCGCCGTCGGGCCGGACGACACCGTGTCGCCCACGCTGATCCGCGCCGGCGCCAGGATGTAGCGCTTCTCGCCGTCCGCGTAGTGCAGCAGGGCGATGTGCGCCGAGCGGTTCGGGTCGTACTCGATCGCGGCGACCTTCGCCGGGATCCCGTCCTTGGTCCGCTTGAAGTCGATCTTCCGGTACCTGCGCTTGGCGCCGCCGCCGCGATGGCGCGAGGTCACGCGCCCGTGGGCGTTCCGCCCGCCGGACTTGGTGAGACCCTCGGTCAGCGACTTCTCCGGCTCGTTCCCCTTCGTGACCGCCTCGTGCTGGAGGTAGGTCGCAAAGCGGCGTCCCGGCGACGTCGGCTTGTACTTCTTGATGGCCATTATTCGATCCCCTGACCCTCGAACAGCTCGATGGAATCCTCCGGATGGAGGGTCACGACCGCCTTCTTCCACTGGCGCCGGCTTCCGCTCGTGAGACCGCGGCGCTTCGGCTTGGGCTTCACCCACGCCGTGCGCACGCCGTCCACGCGGACGCCGAAGATGTCCTCGACCGCCTGGCGCACCTGAGTCTTGTTCGCCCGCTCGTGGACGCGGAACGTGTACTTGTTGGCCGCGAGGAGCGCGTAGCTCTTCTCGGAGATGACCGGCCGGATGATCACCTGGCGCGCGTTCACT
>DASUYU010000143.1:0-14974 GCA_036377235.1 Thermoleophilaceae bacterium | reverse complement strand
GCCCACAACGCGAGCATCGTGGCCGCGTACCTCGAGCACCGTGGCCTCGCCGACGCGGAGAGCGCGCCGGAGCGATTCTTCATGAACGTCGCGCTCGCGCGCGTGCTGTACGCGCACGCGCTGGCCGGCGCGCCGAGGCTGGCGCTCGGGCGCTTCGCTCCACTCGGCCGGGTGCTCGGCGACCCCCGGCTGGGCATGGCCGGCGCCTTTCTCTCACTTCGCCGGGTGCTGCCGGACCGCTATCCGCTTGCCCTCGACGTGGAGAGCTACATCGCCGACGAGCAGCGGCTCGGCCGGATGCTCGACTACGCGGTGATCGTTCCGCGGCTCGGGCGCCTGTACGAATGGTCGGCCGGGGAGCTCGGCGAACCGCGGCTGCTCGAGCTGGTGCGCGATGGCAACCCGATCTACGCCTGGCCCTTCGAGCAGCGCCACGTATGGCGGACCACGCGGATGCCGTGGGTGGCCCGGGCGCTCGAGCGCGCCACAACCGCTCGCTGACTAGGGATTCGGTCCCGAGGCCGGCGAGCCGGCCGTCCCGACGTACGGGAACGCAATCGCGCGTGTCTGGGCGCTCGCGGGATCGACACTGCCGTCCGTGATGCGAAGGCCGTTGTCGTCGCTCACGTTGTCCGAGGGCATCGCGCCGTTCGAGAGGAGGTTGAGCGTGACGTCGTGCACGTCCTCGGAGAGGCGGCGGCCGTTGCCGAGCACCTGGTTGCCGGCGAATGGACCTGAGAAGAAGCCCGGCCCGGGACCGATCAGGCTCCCGAATCCGTTGGGGTTGCCGATCTCGAACATCAGCATGTCGGGCAGGAACGTATCCGCGAGGAAGCTCGCGTCTATGGGGCTCCGCCCGTAAAAGGAGGTCAGCACGCTCAGCATGTCGTCCCTGAACGCGATCCTGTCGCGGTCCGGGAACGCGACGTTGAAGGCGTTGCGACGGTCCGCCCTGGACTGACCGGTCGGCGTCTTCGGCATCAACCCGGTGTTCACGAACGGCCGCCCCTCACGGTCCGTGCGGCCGCCGGTGCCGACGGTGCGGGCCCACACCCCGATCACCTTCTTCGGGTTGTCCGGGCTCACCCGGATGCGAGTGGATGGCACCTCGAGGACGATGGCCAGCGAGTTGGCCTTCCCGCCGTAGAAGTCCTTCGCGGTGCCGGGCGAGCGCGGGAAGCCCGTGTTGGTAGCCATACGTGTGTCCCACGCGCCCTGGTCGAAGTAGTCCGGAATGTCCTGATTCCCGGCGCGGAGCGTGCCGCCGCCCGGGACGGAGATGTTCTTACCCGTGCGCCCGCGCGCGAAGATGTAACGGCGGCAGCGCGGCTTCGGCAGGCAGCGCATCAGTACCGACTGGCTTCCGTCGACCGCGGACGGAGGACCGAACGTGGTGCGCAGGACCATGTCGGCGACGGCGTCGCCGCTCCCGTCGATGTCGATGTCGTAGCGAGCGCCCTTGACGAATGTCGCGGGGGTCAGGACGCCGGTGAACGGGCTGACCGTCATGACGAACACGGTGTTGTTCGCGTTCGACGGCGAGCGGAAGACGTACAGCGGGCCGACGTCGAGCCGCCCGTTCGCCGCCGTGTCCGCGAAGACCGGGCCGTCGCGGAAGTCCGCCCGGGCCGGGCCGGCGCTGGCCAGCAGCGCGCACGCGGCGAGGGCGATCAGAGGTCGCCTGATCCTCATCGCACCACCTTGAAGTTGAGCTTCCGGGCCGCCGATTTGTTCCCGGCGGCGTCCACCGCGCGCAGGACGGCGCGATACTTCCCGCGCCTCAGCGCCCTGCGCTTGATCCGGCCGTTGAATGGCACCCGCGACCGGCCCTTGGGGCTCTCGCGCACGAGCCTGCCGACACGCGTGAAGCGCGTGCACCGCTTTCCATGGCGGCGCCGGGTGGGCTTCACGCAGCGCTTGCCGCGCCTCACGCCCGGGAGCGCGCGCTCGAGCCTGATCGTCACGCGCGCCGCCTCGGACAGCCGGTAGCGGAACGTCGTGCCGACCGGGGCGCGCTTGCGCCGGCGGGCGCCGAAGGGGCTCCGGCCCCTGCCCACCCGGAAGCGCTTGTGGGTGAGCGACGCGAACAGGCGAGGCGGCGTCGAGTCCGCGGGAGAGTCGACGAGCGTCACGCCCGCGAAGACGGTCTTAAGCTCGCCGGCGTCCGAGGCGTAGCCCGTCAGCACAGCGCGGCTCCCCTGGATCGCGAGCCCGTTCGCCTCGGCGGTTCCGTCGTCGCCAAGGGGAATCAGCGACACGCCCCCTGTGCCGAAGCTTCCGTCCGGCGAGCCGTCGGCGTTGTACCTGGCGGCCATCAGGTTCGTGCCGCCGGAGTCCGTGGCGTGGCCCGCCACGACGATCCGGCCGTCCAGCTGGAGCGCGAGCGCGGACGCGGCAACGTCGTCACCGTCTCCAATCGCGCTGAGAACGGTGCCGCCGCTCCCGAAGCCGCCATCGGGGGAGCCGTCGGCGTTGAAGCGCGCGAGCATCACCTTGGTGTCGCCGCCGTCGCGCGCGTACCCGGCCACCAGCAGCTTTCCGTCGGGCTGGATCGCGAGCGCGTTGGCGATGGCCTCGCCGCCGTCGCCGGCCGGGACGAGCACGATGCCCGACGGGTTGCCGAACCCGGAGTCCGGCGCGCCGGTGTCGACCCGCCGGATCAGCGCTGCCTTGATCGAGCCGCCGTCGCGGGCGTAGCCGGCGACCACGACCTTGCCGTCGGCCTGGGAGGCGACCGCGTTGGCGCTCGCCTCGCCGCCGTCGCCCGCGGTGAAGACGGCCGCGAAGCTGGGGTCGGCCGTCCCGCCCGCCAGCACGCGCACGATCGCGACCTTGCGAGTCCCCGCGTCCAGGGCCCAGCCGGCCGCGACCGCCTGATCGGGCCCGTAGCCGGCCACCGCCCGCGCCGCCGAGTCGCCGCCCCCGCCGACCGGGACGACCAGGGTGCCGCCGCTTCCGAAGCCGGCCGTGTCAAGCGACCCGTCGTCCCCGTAGCGAGCGAGCCCGAAGTGGTTGCCGGCCGCGAACCCGTAGCCCGCGAGGAGCGATCTGCCGTCTGCCCCGGTGAATAGCGCCGCGGCCGCCGCGTCGCCGCCGACCGAGGTCAGGGTCGTGCCGAGCAGCCCGCCGTTCGCATCGAGGCGCAGGAACGCGAACTTCGACTCGGGGCCGTCGATCGCCTCGCCGGCCGCCCGCAGGCCGCCGCTGGGCGCGACCGCGATTCCGTTGCCGGCGGACTGCCCGCCGTCGCCGACCGAGACCACCAGCACCCCGCCGGCGCCGAAGCCGTTGTCGAGATTTCCGCTGGCGATGGCCGGGGGAGCACCGACGAGCAGGGCCAGGCACGCAGCCCCCAGCGGGGCCAGACGGGGCATGGCGTCAAGCTACGCGCGGTTCGGCGGGTTTGCAAGCCGACTGGACACGTGTTGCCCGGCTCAGGAGCGGTCCGCTCGCTCGGGCCCCTCGGCGTAGAAGGCGTGCCGCGCCTGCGTGCGGAGCGGGCCGTAGCTGCGCGTCTCGATCGCGATCAGGCCGGCCAGCAGGGCCGTGACCACCGCGAGGTCCACCAGCGAGTCGAGCTCGCCCGCCAGCGGCACCAGCGCCAGCAGCACGCACGCCAGCACCAGGCGGCGCCAGTTCCAGGTGTGCGCGCCGCGCAGGCGCACGGCGACGTGTCCGAGCAGGTAGACCGCCACGCCGCCCAGCAGCGAGAACGCTGCCACGTCGTCGAGCGGCTCCTTCACGTGCGCGAGCGTCTCGTGCAGCCCGAACGCCGCCACCACGATCCCGGCCACGAGGGGGAAGTGGAGGTAGGAGTACACGTCGCGGGCCAGCGCGTTCTGCTCCTGCCCGGGCGTCGCGTTCACGAGCCGGCGCACGTTGGCGATCGCCACCACGTCGAAGTAGACCCACCACAGCTCGGAGACGAGCACGATGCCGAGGACCGCCGCGGTCGCGACGCCGACCGTGAGGCCCACGTCGGCGCCCACGCCGAGCGCCACGATCGTCTCACCCAGGGCGACGATCACGATCAGGCCATGGCGCTCCGCGAAGTGCTCCGGGGCGAGCCGCCAGTGCTCCGCGCTCGCGAAGTACGGCTCGCCCATGTCGATCGCGAGCGCCAGGGTCCACAGCGCCACCTGCGGTCCGGTGTCGAGCATCGCGCCGACGATGAGGAGCACGCAGCCGAGTCCGCTCCCCACGGAGAGCCCGAGGATCGACCTGCGCAGCCCGGGGTCGTCGCGGACGGCGAGCAGGAAGAGCGCGATGTGCGCGGCGCGCACGGCCGTGTACGCCAGGGCGAACTCGAGCCCCAGATCGTCGAACGCGTCCGGCACGGTCAGCGCCACGAGCAGCAGCGCGGCCATCGCCGCGATCAGCGCGATCCGGACCGCACCCTCCTCGGGGTCGACTACGCTCGTGAGCCAGGCATAGGCCGTCCACGCCCACCACAGGAGGGCGAGCATGAGGACCGCCTCGGCCAGGCGCTCCCATGACGGACTCGCCACGACCAGCGCCGTGCACTGCGTGATCGCCAGGACGAACACGAGGTCGAAGAAGAGCTCGAGCGGCCGGACGCGCTCGCCCTCGCGCAGCGACGGGCTGAGGCGCGCCCTGTGCACGGACTCCTCCACCGGATCCTCCACCTGAGGCAGGTTATTTCCGCCCGACGGTCGACAGGGAAGCCACTCGCACCTACCATCGCCTTATTCGCCGTTGGCCAATAAGGAAATTGGTGACGGTTGCCCCGCCCCTCTCGCGGTTGCACCTGGTCCCCGCCCTCCTGAGCGCAGCGCTCGTCTGCGCCCTATTCGCGTTCCCGGCTTCGGGCAAGCAGCCCGGCCAGACGCCCCCCGGGCAGGCGAAGAAGGCCGCCAAGGCTCAGGGGCACGGTAAGGCCGCCGCGCCCGGTCAGGCCGCCGCGCCCGGTCAGGCCAAGAAGGCCGCGAAGGCGAAGGCGGCGCCCACCGGCGCCGCCGCCAAGGCCCCGCCCGGCCAGGCGAAGAAGGTCGCGCAGGCTCCGCCGCCCGGCCAGGCGAAGAAGCAGGCACCGGCCGCGGGCGGGCAGCCGCCCGCACAGACACAGAGCTCCGCCGGCAGCGCAGGCAACAAGGGCGCCGCGCGCGCCCGGCACGCCGCGCGCGCTCGCGCCGCCGCCGCCCGGAGGAGAGCCGCCGCGGCCAGACGCCGCACCGTCGCGAGGCGGCGCGCTGCCGCAGCCGCGCGGCCGGCTCGCCGCGTCGCCACAGGCGCCGCGGTCGCCACGGCGGCCGCCGGCGCCGCCGCGGCAGGCGGCGACAGCGGCAATGCCAGCGGCCGGGCTCGCAAGGCAGAGCGCCCCGAGCGCGACGTCACGACGACTCCGCCGCGCGACAAGCTCCCACGGCCGTTCCGGGTCGTCCGCGACATCGTGCACGTGGTCCCGACGCCGCTGCGCATCCTGGTGGCCGGCCTGGTCGCGCTGGCGATTTTGTTCGCCGGCGCCGCCGGACTGACCCTGCTTCGCAACCGTCGCCTCGCCCGCCAGCAGCGCGAGCTGCTCGGCCGCGTGGGCCTCCTGCAGGCGGCCCTCCTGCCCGAGGTGCCGGCGCTGATCGGCGCGCTCGGCGCCTCGGTCGCGTACCGCCCGGCCGAGGGGCCGGCCGCGGGCGGCGACTTCTACGACGTGCTCTCACTCGCCGGCGGCCGGACGGCCATCGTCATCGGCGACGTCTCCGGCCACGGCCGCGAGGCCCTGGCGCGCACGGCGCTCGCGCGCTACACGCTCCGCGCCTACGTCGAGGCCGGCATGGAGCCCGGGGAGTCACTGCAGATCGCCGGCTCGGTGCTCGCCGGCAAGCTCGAGGGCGACTTCATCACCGCGCTGATCGCCGTGCACGACGCCGGCGCGGGCACGCTCACCTACGCGAGCGCCGGACACCCGCCGCCGATCGTCATCTCGAGCGCGCCCTTCAAGCCGGTGCTCGCGGGCGGCGCGCCGCCGCTCGGCGTGGGCGCCGCCACCGGCCAGCGCCAGACCACCCTTCCGTTCCCGCGCGGCTCGGTCGCCTGCTTCTACACGGACGGCCTGTCCGAGGCGCGCATGGCCAGCGGCCGGCTCGTGGGCGCCGCCGGCCTCGAGCGCATCGTGCGCACGCTCGGCCGGGACGCCACGGGCCAGAAGGTGATCGACGGCGTCACGGCCACGGCGCGCAGGATCGGCGACGACGCGGCGGCGGTGGTCATCACCGCCGAGGAGGGCTCGGCGATCGTCCGGTCGCGCGTGGAGCGCATCGAGCTGAGCCGCGCAGAGCTGCGCGGCCCGCTGATGCGCCGGTTCCTCGACGCCTGCGGCGTGAGCCCGCATGCGGTGCGGGCCGCGGAGAGCACCGCCCGCGACATGGCGCGCGAGGCCGGCGGCGCGATCGTCGAGGTCCGCATGGGCGACAGCCGCTCGGACGTCGAGGTCATGCGGCCCGCGCTCCCGCAGCGCGACGACGTCGCGTTCAGCGGGTCCGACCTGATCTGAGCCCCGCCGCGCCTAGGACGGCGTGTCGACGTCCGGCTTCAGCACCGGGCAGACGAACCCGAAGATCGGGTGCGACTCGAACGAGGCGGAGAAGGACGTGTTGTCCGCCACTCCGCTTCCGAACCACTCGCTGCGCACCGGCGCCCTGACCTTCTTGCCGGTGGCGCCGCCGCCGTCGATCTTCAGGACGTCGACGCCGCGGTACGCGTCGGCCGTGTACACGATCTCGCCATTGCGGTCCGTCGGCGACCAGTAAGCCGCCCACGTCGAGCCGTTGGCCGGGATGTAGTAGCCGACCTGCTGGATGTCCGTCGGGTTCCTGTAGCTCAGGAAGCGGACGCCCTGCTCGTACCAGCCAACCGCCGCGACGTCGTTCTGCGCGTCGAACCAGTGCGACGAGCAGTTGACCGTGACGGGCGCCTTCGAGTCCACCGCGCCGCCGGTGAACATGCCGTTCAGCTCGGTCTCCCAGGTGTCCTGCGGCGTGAGCGCGCCGCTCTTCATGTTGGAGGTGTCCCAGGTCTCGAACTTGCCCTGGCCGCGGCAGCCGCCCGGCGGCACCTCGTCCGTGTCGATGTAGTCCTCCTCCGTCACGAGCAGCGTCTTGCCGCGCCGCTGCGAGTTGTGGAGGATGAAGTCGTTGTACGGCGACGGGTTGCGGCCGGCGTCGCCGGTGGTCGCCAGGAGCTGCGGGTTCAGCGGGCTGGTCGTCAGCTTGTATGCGGCCGCGCCGCCGCCGCCGACGTTCCAGATCGTGCCCGTGCTGTCGAGCTCCGTGTCGTGCGAGACCTTGAACGCGGGACTCATCGACGCGGCGCTCTCGAACTTGCCCAGCGAGTGCGGGGCCGCCGGGTCGCTGAGGTCCACCACCTCGACGTGGTCGCCGCCGTCCACCCAGGCCTGCGAGCAGTCCGGCTTGACGAAGTTGGCGATGTGGCCCGAGCCGCGCCCGCTGCCCGTCAGGCCGAGAGGCAGCACGGCCTCGACCGCGGGCTGCGTGGGCGTCGAGATGTCGATCACGTACATGATCGAGCCGAGGTCCTTCGCCTCGCGGTCGTTCACCACCAGCAGGACGTTGCCGCACAGGTCCACGTCCTCGTTCTCGAAGTGGGGGAGCGGCAGGACGCCCGCCGGGCGCGGCTCGTCCGCCTTCGAGATGTCCAGGACGGTGATGCCGCCCCAGCCGCTGACGAAGGCGTAGTTGCCCTTGAAGTTCATTCCGGCAGCGCTGCCCGGGATGTGGCCGAGCACGTGAACGTTGCTCGAGTTGGCGAGCGGCGGCTCGGCCGGCGGCGTCTGCGCGCCCGCGGGAACCGCGGCGAGCAGCGCGATCAGGCCCGTCAGGGCAGCGAACAGCGACAGCTTCGTAATCCCCCCACCAAGGTGCATGGGAAAGGCATTCCCAGTGCCCAAGATCCCTAACGCGGCAACCGGGTGGCCGGAGACCCCCATCTTGCAAGTGCAACTTGGCGCGGTTACGTTCCTGCGATGCGAACTCGCGGCTGGCTGCTAATGCTCCTGTCGATCCTCGCGCTGGGGGCGGTGATGGCGCCGCTCGCGGATGCGAAGAAGAAGCCGAAGCGGGCGAAGCCGCCGCGTGAGCCGAAGCCGCTCGTGATCGGACACCGCGGGGCAAGCGGGTTCGTGCCCGAGCACACGCTCCAGTCCTACCGGCTCGCGATCAAGCTCGGCGCGGACTACGTGGAGCCGGACCTGGTCATGACGAAGGACCACGTGCTGATCGCCCGGCACGAGCCGTTCCTCGGCGACCTGGATCCGCTGACGACCGGCGACTCCACCAACGTCGCCGACCACCCGGAGTTCGCCGGCCGCGTGCAGACCCGGAACCTCGACGGTGTGGACATGACCGGCTTCTGGGCCCAGGACTTCACGCTCGCCGAGATCAAGACGCTCGGCGCGCGCCAGACGCGCGGCGGACGTCCGACGCAGTTCAACGGCCAGTTCAAGATCCCGACGCTCCAGGAGATCATCAACCTCGTCAAGCGGCAGGCGAAGAAGCGCGGACGGCGCATCGGCATCTATCCGGAGACGAAGCACCCGACCTTCCACGACAGCCAGGGGCTCTCGCTAGAGGAGCCGCTCGTCAAGACGCTCAAGAAGAACGGGCTCAACAGCAAGAACTCGCCCGTGTTCATCCAGTCGTTCGAGCAGTCGAACCTGAAGGAGCTGAACCACATGACGCGGGTGCGGCTCATTCAGCTGGTGGATGCGAACGACACGGACGAGCACGGCAACCCCACCTATGCGGCGCCGTTCGACCGGCCGTACGACTGGACCGCATCGGGTGACCCGACGCTGATGAGCCGGACGTTCGGCTACTTCGCCACGGACGCCGGCCTCGACGAGGTGAAGACCTACGCCGACGGCATCGGCCCGTGGAAGGTCTACATCGTGCCGACGACGGGCGGAGGCGGCGGGATCATCTTCCCGCAGACGGACACGTCGAAGGATCCCGACTGGGTCCCGGATCCGCCGACCGACCTCATCCAGCGGGCGCACGCGCGCGGGCTGCTCGTCCACACGTGGACGTTCCGCGACGATTCGTTCCCGACCGGGTATCCGGGCGGACCCGTGGACGAGTTCCTGAAGTTCTACCGGCTCGGTATCGACGGAGTCTTCGCCGACTTCCCGGACACCGCGTTCGGCGCCAGGGAGATATTCAGAGGGCTCTAGCCGACTAGGTCACCAGCTGGACGATCGCGGCGATTCCGACCGCCACGATCACGGCGCGCAGCGCCCGCGCGGACATGCGCCGGCCGAAGCGCGCCGCCAGCTGTGCGCCGACGACGGAGCCGGCCGCGATCAGCGCGGCCGGCCCCCAGGCGATGTCGGCCACGAGGATGAAGACGATCGCTGCCACGCCGTTCACGACGCCGGCGAGCACGTTCTTCAGCGCGTTGATCCGCTGGAGGCCGTCGGGCAGCGCGAGGCCGAGGATGGCGAGCAGCAGGATGCCCTGCGCGGCGCCGAAGTAGCCGCCGTAGACGCCCGCGAAGTAGACGAGGACCCGGGGGAGGCCGGTGCCGTGGGCGTCGGGCGGCGGACGGCGGCTCGCCACGAGCTCGTCCAGCCGCGGCTGGAGCACCACCGAGACCAGCGCGATGGCGATGAAGACGGGGACGATCGCCTTGAAGGCCGCGGCGGGCAGCACCAGCAGCAGGACGGCGCCGGTGGCGGCGCCGAGGGCGGACGCGAGGGCGAACCGGAGCGCGCGGGTGCGCTGGCCCTGGAGCTCGCGCCGGTAGCCGATCGCGCCCGCGACGGAGCCGGGCACGAGCCCCACGTTGTTCGAGACGTTCGCCGTGACGGGCGAGTAACCGAAGGCGAGCAGCACCGGGAAGGTGATCAGCGTGCCGCTACCGACAAGGGTGTTGATCGCGCCGGCCGCCATGCCGGCCGCGGCGATGGCGACGATCTCGGCTGCGCCCACGGGGCGGCGATCGTAACGCGCTCGCCCCGTGATGCGCACCGGCACCTCCCGAGCCGGCCCGGAATCCGTCCCGGGCCGCACGCGGCTTCTACCCGCGTCGGCCTTGGGATATGCGCGTATGTGCGCGTTGCCGGCGCCGGGGGTCTAGCCGCTGCCGGCAGCGGCTTCCCGGATCGCCCGGAGGAGCGCGTCGGGCGGGGAGCCCTTCGCGAGCACGCCGCGGACCGCGGCGACGTCGACGGTGCGCGTCTCGGGCGTGGTGAGCGCGAGGATCTTGGTGTCGGGGCTCCGCCGGAGGATCTCGCGGGCGGCCGCCTCGCCGCCGCCACCCGGCATCACCCAGTCGAGCACCGCGACGTCCGGCTGATGCTCCCCGGCGAGCTCGATAGCACGCTCGGCGTCCGCGGCCGAGCCGACAAGCTCGAGTTCGCGGTCACGCTCGACGATCGCCTCGATCAGAGCACGGGCGAGGGCATCGTCGTCGGCGATGATCAGCCGGAGGGCCACGCACTCTTGTACCCCATTCGTGCATTTCCCGCGAACCCTGAATGCTTGGGACTCCTCCGGCACGCAGGTTGTCGCGGTTCGAGGTCGAATCCGGCGGGTACATCCCGGCGTGGAGGGAACTGGAATGGTGCAGCAGGAAGCTGTGGCGGAAGCGTTGGAGGCTCAGGCCGTCGTGTCGGTGGAGTGCGACGTGCCGATCGGGTGGTCGTTGGACGACTACCGGCAGGTCCGCGGGCTTGCGCGCGAGGTCGTACGACAGCCTGGATCGGCGTGGCAACGCCTCCTACCACGAGCATCGCGCCGATCCCGCGCAGCAGACCCTCGCTGAGAATCGTTCTCACTACGATGGCCGGGTGCGTACGCCGGTTCTCGGAGCTCTCCTTCTCGTAACACTCGTCGCCGCCGCGTGCGGCGATGACTCGGGCTCCGGCAGCATGCGCACCGTCGTGGCCACGACCACCCAGGTGGCCGACCTCGTGCGCGACGTGGGCGGCGACCGGATCTCGGTGGACGGGATGCTGCGGCCGGGCGGCGACCCGCACGAGTACGAGCCGCGGCCGAGCGACGTGGCCGCGGTGGCCCGTACCGACCTCGTGTTCCGCTCCGGCGGCGAGGTCGACGACTGGCTCGGCGACGTGATCGACGATGCGGGCGGTGACGCGCAGGTCGTGTCCCTGATCGACTCGGTGAATCGCATCGACGACGATCCGCACTGGTGGCAGGACCCGCGGAACGCCGAGCGCGCTGTCGAGACCATCCGCGCGCGCCTGACCAGGCTCGACCCGGGCGGCCGGAGCGCCTACCGCCGCAACGCGGCTCGCCTCGAGCGGCGGCTCCGGGCGCTCGACGCGCGGATCGCCGCCTGCGTGGCCCGCGTGCCCGCGGCGAAGCGCCGGATCGTGACCACGCACGACGCGCTCGGCTACTTCGCGCACCGCTACGGAGTCGACGTGGTCGGCGCCGTGATCCCGTCGCTCTCGACCCAGGCGCAGGCGTCCGCGGGTGACGTGCAGAAGCTCGTGGACCAGATTCGCCGCGAGCACGTGGAGGCGGTCTTCCCGGAGAGCTCGGTCAACCCCGACATCGAGCGAGCGATCGCGCGCGAGGCGGGCGCGAGCGTCGGGGGCAAGCTCTACGCGGACTCGCTCGGGCCGAAGGGGAGCCCGGGGGAGACGTACCTGGGGGCGCTGTCGGCGGACGCGGCCGCGCTCGTCCAGGGCATGTCGGGCGGCCGGGTGAGCTGCCGGCTTTAGCGGGCGCGGCAGGCGGGGCACTCGCCCCGCAGGGTCACGTCGTGACCCTCGATCGCGTAGTCGACCTTCCCCGCCAGTCGCTCGATGGCGCGCTCGAGCGCGGAGTCCTCGAACGCGGTGACCTCCCCGCAGGAGTCGCAGACGATGTGGTGGTGATGCTCGCCGTTCGGGTTGACCGGCTCGTACCGCGCGACTCCCTCGGCGGCGTCGACCCGCCGGGTGAGGCGCAGCTTGTCGAGCAGCTCGAGTGTCCGGTACACGCTCGCGAGGCCGATGTCCTGGCCCCGGCCGTGCAGGCTGTCGGCGATCTCCTTGGCCGTGACGCTGCAGCCGAGGTCGGCGAGCGTCTCCACGACGGCCGACCGCGGGCCGCTGAGCCGATAGCCCTCGCGCTCCAGCTCGTGCTGAGCATGCTGAGTCCAGTCGGTCACGTGTTCAGCATAGGCTCCCGCGCGTGCGCAAAGCCGTGCACGACCTGAACAACCAGCTCGCCGTGATCCTCAACTACGCGAACTTCGTGATCGAGGACACGGCCGCGGACGACCCGCGGCGCGAGGACCTGCTGGAGATCCAGCGCGCCGCCAAGCGCGCCCGCGACGTGGCGCTCGAAATGCTCGCGGAGCTGCCGCGGGCGGACTAGCTGTTCGCGGAGCTGAAGCCCTCCGCCACCGTCTGCCAGTTCACCACGTTCCACCAGGCGTCGATGTAGTCCGGGCGCTTGTTCTGGTACTTGAGGTAGTAGGAGTGCTCCCAGACGTCGACGCCGAGCAGCGGCGTCTTGCCGTCGGTGAGCGGGTTGTCCTGGTTGGCGGTGGAGACCACCGCGAGGCCGGAGCCGTCGTGCACGAGCCAGGCCCAGCCGGAGCCGAACTGGTTCACGCCGGCGTCCTTGAACTTGCCCTGGAAGTCACTGAAGGAGCCGAACGCGTCGTCGATCGCGGAGGCGAGGTCGCCGTCCGGCTCGCCGCCGCCGTCGGGCGACATCCACTCCCAGAACAGCGAGTGGTTGTAGTGGCCGCCGCCGTTGTTGCGGACCGCTGTGCGCTTGTCGTCCGGGATCTGGGAGAGGTTCGCCACGACGTCCTCGATCGGCTTGTCCGCCCAGTCGGTGCCCTCGAGCGCGGCGTTGACCTTGTCGACGTACGCCTGATGGTGCTTGTCGTGATGGAACTCCATCGTGGCCTTGTCGATGTGAGGCTCGAGCGCGTCGTAGTCGTAGGGGAGGGGCGGGACCTCGTAAGCCATCTCTGTCTCCTTCGATAATCCGATTCTTCGCGGGTAGGACTCTACGCGTGCGACTCGTGAGCTGGAACGTGGCCGGCCGGAAGAGCCGGCTCGACGAGCAGGCGGAGCGCGTGCTGAGCGGGGAGCCCCATCTCGTATGTCTCCAGGAGGTGACGCCCGTAACGGCCGCGGGGTGGATCGAGCGCCTGGCGGACGCCGGGCTCGTGGCGCACGCGGCCCCGCTGCCGCGCGCGCGTGAGGGGAGTAGGCCGCTCGCCGTGCTCACCGCGGCGCGCGAGCCGGCGGACGAGGTGCCGGTCGAGGACGTGCCGTGGCCCGAGCGCGTGCTGGCCGTCCGGGCCGGCCCGCTCGAGATCGTGAACGTGCACTCGCCGATCAGCCCGAAGCCCGGGCTCGTGAAGGTGCTGACGCACGAGGCGGTGTTCCGGCACCTCGCGGCCGGGTCCGGCCCGCGGGTCGTCCTGGGCGACCTGAACACCCCGCGCAGAGAGCACGCCGACGGCACCGTGTGGACATTCGCCCGCGACCGCAACGGCCGCCTGCGCGCGGACCGCGGCGAGCGCTGGGACGCGGCGGAGTCCGCCCTGATCCGCGGCCTCGAGGCGCACGGCTTCCGCGACGCCTTCCGCGAGCTGAACGGCTTCGACCGGAAGGAGCCGAGCTGGGAATGGCCCCGCTGGGGCGGCGGCTACCGCCTGGACCACCTGATCGCGTCCGCCGAAGTGACCGTCACGAGCTGCGCCTACCGCCACGACTGGCGCCGCGAGGACAGGCTGTCGGACCACTCGGCGCTGGTGGCCGAGCTATCCGTCCGCGCGTGAGGCGAACATGTGTTCGTGCATTCGTGGGCGATCCGAGAGCAGGCGCTGGCGCTGGTCGCGGATGGTCTCAACGACTGCCAGGTCGCGCGACGCCTCGGCCTGGCGCGGACCACGGTCAGGGATTGGCGGAGGTGGAAACCCGCCGAAACGGTCGGCGAACAGTGCCCGAGGTGCTGGCGGGCGTCGGCCAAACCCATCGTCTTCAGCGATGAGGACTACGCGGAGCTGCTTGGGCTGTATCTAGGCGACGGACACATCGTCCGCACAGGGCGGAGCGACCGGCTACGTCTCTTCTTGGATACGCGCTACACGGGAATCAACACCGAAACGCGCGCTCTCCTGGCCCGCTGCTTCCCCGAGCACAGCATCGGGGTGTTCCGGACCGGAAAGGGCACGACCACGATCCTGAGCGTCTATTGCACCCACCTGGCGTGTCTCTTTCCCCAACACGGCCCCGGCCGGAAGCACGACCGAGACATTGCGCTCGAGGACTGGCAATGGCGCATCGTCGAACGCGCGCCATGGCGTTTCCTCCGCGGGTTGATCCGGTCCGATGGATGCGTGTTTGTGAACCGCACCGGGCGCTACGCCTATGTCTCCTATGAGTTCAGCAATCTCTCGGCGCAGATCCGCGAGCTCTTCATGGATGCGTGCGATCTCGTCGGAGTGGAGTACCGGCCATACCGCCGTTACGTCCGGATATACCGTCGGCCGAGCGTCGCCCTGATGGAGGAAAACGTAGGTCCGAAGGTCTGAGCACACGCTAGGCTTGCGCGTCGAGCGGCTGTGGCGAAATCTGGTATACGCGCGGCCTTCAGGTGGCCGTGGGCTAACGCTCGTGGAGGTTCGAATCCTCTCAGCCGCATCGAAAAGCCCCGCACATGCGGGGCTTTTTCGTGGACGCGCGCGTAAGTTCTGACCCGATGCCGGACATACTCGTAGTAGAGGGCATTGTGGAGCCAAATCGCGGAGAGAGGTTCGAACGGATGTTTCGTGACAGCTATCCGCTCGTTCGCGCTTATGCCTTGCGGCGGGCGGCTCCGGAGGGCGCGCAGGATGTTGTCGCGGAGACCTTTCTGGTCGCGTGGCGGCGGCTCGAGGACGTGCCTGAGGATCCGTTGCCCTGGCTGTACGGCGCGGCGCGCCGTGTGCTCGCCAACCAGCGCCGCTCGGCGGCGCGCGGTGTGGC
>DASUYU010000142.1:0-10820 GCA_036377235.1 Thermoleophilaceae bacterium | reverse complement strand
TCGTCAAGCACGTGATGGTCAACCTCGAGGGGTAACGGCATCGAATACCGGTTCCTGACGGCCTGGCTGCTCGAAGCCGAGCGCCGGGCCGTCTGGTGGACTCTCCGCGATGCGGAGTGCTGGCCGGAGTGGTGGCGCGGCGTGGAGCGGGTGATCGTGCTCGAGCCGGACGAGCGCTACAGGATCGCCTGGAGAAGCCGGATCCCGTACGAGCTGGAGTTCGAATTCACCGTGCGTGAGATGGACGAGCCGCGCTCGATGAGCGGCGAGGCGACCGGCGCGCTCACCGGCGAAGGGCACTGGCGGCTATTCGAGCAGGACGGCGTGACCGCGGTGACGTACGAGTGGAATGTGCGCACGACGAAGACGTGGATGAACCTGCTCGCGCCGGTGGCGCGCCCCGTGTTCGGCTACAACCACGACGTGGTGATGCGCTGGGGCGGCGAGGGACTCGCCGGGCGGCTTGATTGCAAGTTGTTAGCAGCAGGCTGAGCATCACCCCCTAGAGTGCGGCCCGTGCGGCGGGTGCTGGCGCTGATGCTGATAGCGGGGCTGTGCGTGTCCGGATGCTCGTTCACCGGCGACGACGCCCAGGGCGCGAACCGGAAGAATCCGGCGCGCCCGAATGTGGTGCTCGTCGTCTTCGACGAGTTCGGCGGGGACATCCTGCTCGGCCGGGGCGGGAAGATCGACGCCGGCCGCTTCCCCCACTTCGCGGCGCTGGCGCGCGACGGCACGTGGTTCCGCAACGCGCAGACGCGCTACGACTCGACCACGAAGGCGGTGCCGCTGGTCCTCGACGGGATGGCGCCGCGGCCGAAGACCGCGCCGACCGTGCGCGACCACCCGCACTCCATCTTCACGGCGCTAGGCCGGGCCGGCTACCGGATCGTGCCGTCCGAGGAGGCCACGGCGATGTGCCCGAAGCGCTACTGCAGCTCGGAGCCGGCGAGGCAGCCCGCGATCATCCCGAACCTGAAGGGCGGCCGGGCGGAGCGCTTCGAGCGCTTCATCCGGACGATCCACGCGAGCGAGCGGCCGACGTTCTGGATGAAGCACGCCCTCCTGCCGCACGGGCCGTGGGTGTACCTGCCGGACGGGCGGATGTCGCGCCCGCCCGGGCCGGAGCTGCTGCCCGGGATGCAGACGATCCCGGGCTTCTACGACGACTACCTCCGCCATCACAACGAGCAGCGCCAGCTGCTCCAGCTCGGGTTCGCCGACCGGCTCCTGGGCCGGCTGATCGCGCGGCTGAAGCGGGAGGGCATCTACGACGACACACTGATCGTCGTGACCGCCGACCACGGCTTCGCGTGGAAGGTGGGCGTGGACACCCGCCGCAGCATCAGCCTGTCGAACATCGACGAGCTTGGCTCGGTGCCGATGATCGTCAAGCGGCCGCGGCAGCGGGCGGGACGCGTGAGCGGCGAGCTGGCGCAGACGCTGGACGTGACACCGACGATCGCCGACGTGCTGAACGTGCCGCTCGGGTACCGGCCCGACGGCCGGTCGGTGTTCTCGCGGGCGGCGGCTACGCGCCGGACCGTGCGGATCGTCAAGCGCGACTTCAGCTCGGTGGTGAGCATCTCGAAGCGGCGGTGGATCGCCCGCCGCGCCGCGGTCGTCCGGCGGCGCCTCAGTGAGCTCGGCTCGGGCGACTGGCCGAGCCTGTTCACCGCGTCCGGACCTCGCCGCGACCTGATCGGCCAGCGCGTTGCGGACGTGCGGACCGCGCGCGGCGTGCGCGCGACGCTGTCCCTGGCGCGCTCGTTCAGGAACGTGCGGCTCTCGAGCGGAGTGGTCCCGTGCCAGATCGCGGGGCGGATCCGCGGGTCCGGCCCCACCGCCTCACGCGACGTCGCGGTTGCCGTGAATGGCCGAATCGCCGCGGTTGGGCGAAGCTTCCATCTGCGTGGAGAGTCGGTCGAGAGCTACTCGGTCATGGTTCCGGAGGATGCCCTGCGGAACGGCCGCAACTCCGTCGAGGTGCTCGAGGTGGAGCCCGACGGCGAGATGGCGCTGCTGGCTGGCGGCTGAGCTGGCCGCGGCAGTGCTGCTCACCGGGTGCACGCTGCCCGGGACCGAGGAGGAGGCGCACTCGGCAGAGCGACGGCCGGCGGTGGTGTTCGTGGTGTTCGACGAGTTCCCCGCCGACGACCTCCTGCGGCCCGACGGCAGCATCGACGCCGAGCGGTTTCCCAACTTCGCCAGGCTGGCGTCGATCTCCACCTGGTTCCCGAACGCGACCACCGTGTTCGACTCCACCTTCGGCGCGGTGCCGGCGATCCTCGACGGCCGCCTGCCGCGACCGCGGATGGCCACGGACGTGCGCAGCCACAAGCCGAGCATCTTCCACGTGCTCGACCGGCTGGGCTACGAGGTGTTCAAGGTGGAGTCCGCGTCGGCGGTCTGCCCGCCGTCGATCTGCCCGGGCGCGCGCACGCGGCGCCCCGGCGTGCTGGCCCGGCTCGCAGGCGGGGGACGGCCGGCGCGGTTCCACAAGTGGGTGGGCGCCATCCGCAGGCGGGCGCAGCCGGCGTTCTACTTCCACCACGCGCTCATGCCGCACGAGCCGTGGATCTACCTCCCCTCCGGGCACCAGAGCAGGCCGGCGGGCGAGGACCCAATCCCCGACCTCAACCACGACGTGGGGTTCGACGATCCGGACCTGAGCGAGCAGAACCACCTGCGCCACCTGCTCCAGGTGGGATACACCGACCGGATGGTGGGCCAGCTGCTCGACCGGCTCGAGCGGACCGGGCTCCTCGAGCGCGCGCTCGTGGTGGTGACGGCGGACCACGGGTACTCGTTCCGGGTTGGGGTGAAGAGCCGCCGCTTGATCAGCGATCGCAACGTCGAGGAGATCGCGCCGGTGCCGCTGTTCGTGAAGGCGCCCGGGCAGATGGATCCGAAGGTGAACGGGGCCGCAGTACGGAACATCGACCTGCTCGCGACGATCGCCGACCTGCTCGACACCCGGGTCTTCTACGAGCAGGACGGGCGCTCGGCGTTCTCGCGCGAGGTGCAGGAGCGCCGCGAGATCGAGGTGCGGACACGCGACTACGCGGGCTTCGTGCGCATCGGGCTTCCCGCCCTGAGGGAACGGCGGGCGGCGCGGCGGCGCGAGCGCGCCGAGCTGTTCGGCACGGGCCAGGAGAGCGCGCTTCTGTACGGCGACCCGTGGGCGAGCGCGTACCGGGCCGGCCCGCACCCCGAGCTGCTCGGCCGGCCGGTTGCCGGGCTGCGCGCACGTGGCGCGGGGGCGGCTCGGACGGCGCGCGTGACCGTCGCCAACCGGGACCTGTACGCGCACGTCTCACCGCGCGCGCAGGTGCTTCCCACGCGGGTCACGGGCTCGCTACTAGGAGTGCCGCCCGGCGAGCACCGCGACCTGGCGGTGGCGGTGAACGGCCGCATCCGCGCCACGTCGCGGAGCTTCGACTTCCACCGCGGCGAGCCCGAGTACTACTCGTTTCAGCTCCCCGAGACGGCGCTGCACCCAGGCCGCAACCGGCTCGAGATCGTGGAGCTCCCCTAGCGCAGCGGGTTGCGCACGCGGCTCGGGTCCTCCTTGATCTTCGCCCGCTTCGTGCGCACGTCGATCAGGTAGCACGTCCACGTCCGCCGGTCGTCGGAGGGGATGCAGGCGCGGAAGTAGCCGTCGAACCACTTGTCCATGTCCGACGCCTCGAGGTTGCGGCGAAGCTCGTCGGGCCCGTTCTCCTGCACGTACGCGTACAGCTTCTTCGCGGCGCGCTCCTTCGCCTCGGTCTCGGCCACCACGAGCGGGCGCGCGGCCAGCCCGGCGGCCGTCACGCCGACGATGGTGGCCAGCAGCAGACCCGTCCCGATCCGGTCCGACAGCACCTCGAGCTGCGCCCGCGGCGGCGCGCCGGGTTCGGCGGCCGGCCGGCGCTTCCACATACGCCGCGCGAGCCAGGGGCCGACCACGCCGATCAGGAGCAGGTTCCCGAAGGTGGCGATCAGGAGAGCGGGGATGAAGTCGACGCCCTCGCCGATCGGCGGGAGCAGGTGCAGGATCACCGCATCGACGAGCGTGACCGCGATAAAGGTCGGCCACATCCATGCCCCGCGCAGCCTCCAGCGGATGCGGGCGGGCCAGAAGCGCTCGTCTCGATCCACTGGGGCGGAGAGTAGCCTTCGGTCCGTGGCCGAACTATGGGTGGCGCACCTCGGAACCGTGCCCTACGGGGACGGCGTGATTCTTCAGGAGACGCTGCGCGAGCGCCGTCAGGCCGGCGAGATTCCCGACCTCCTGCTCGTCCTCGAGCATCCGCCGGTGTACACCAAGGGCAGGCGCACCGAGCCCGGCGACCTGCCGATGGGCGAGGACTGGTACCGGGCGCAGGGGATCGACGTCCGCGACACCGATCGCGGCGGGCGGGTCACCTACCACGGGCCCGGCCAGCTCGTGGCCTATCCGATCATGGAGGTGGACCGGGTCGCCGACTTCGTCCACACGATGGAGGGCGCGATCGTGGCGGCGCTGGCCGACGAGGGGATCGCGGCCGAGCCGCGTGACACGCCGTTCACCGGCGTGTGGGCGGGCGACTCGAAGATCGCCTCGATCGGGGTGCGGGTGTCCGGCGGGGTGTCCACGCACGGACTGGCGGTGAACGTGGACAACGACCTTCAGCCGTTCGAGTGGATCGTGCCGTGCGGGATCGACCACGTGCGCGTGACCTCGGTGTCGAAGGAGACGGGCCAGGGCCGCTCGCTCCCCTGCTTCCGCAAGCGGATGGCGTGGCGGTTCGCGGACGCGTTCGGGATGCGCCAGCGGATCGTGTCCGAGCGGCGCCTCGTCGAGCGGGCGCGGGTGGCGGCATGAGCACCCGCTCGCGCGCGAATCCGGGCGGCGCGAGGGTGCTCGAGCTGATGGGCGAGGTGCGCCCGTTCCGCGAGCGCAAGCCGGCGTGGTTCAAGCGGCCGGCGCCGGGCGGCCCGGCGTATCGCGAGCTGCGCGGCATGATCGAGGGCGAGGGGCTGCACACGGTCTGCCAGGAGGCGGCGTGCCCCAACATCGGCGAGTGCTGGGAGCGCGGCACGGCCACGTTCATGATCCTCGGCGACACGTGCACGCGCCGCTGCGGCTTCTGCAACGTGAAGACCGGAAAGCCGACCTTCCACGACCCGCTCGAGCCGCTGCGCGTGGCGCAGTCCGTGAAGCGCATGGGACTCCGGCACGCGGTGATCACGAGCGTGGACCGCGACGACCTGCCCGACCTGGGCGCGAGCGCCTTCGTCGGCGTGATCCGGTCGATCCGGCGGATGGCGCCCGGTTGCAAGGTCGAGGTGCTCACGCCCGACTTCCGCGGCGAGGAGATGCCGCTCGCACGCGTGATCGCCGAGCGACCCGACGTGTTCAACCACAACGTTGAGACCGTGCCCCGGCTGTATCCGCTGGCGCGGCGCGGGTCGCGCTTCCTGCGCTCCTGCAGGGTGCTCCGGAACGCCAAGGAGATGGGCGGTGACGAGGTCGTCACGAAGTCCGGGCTGATGACCGGGCTCGGCGAGACCAAGGACGAGCTGCTCGAGACCTTCGGTGTGCTGCGCGAGCACGGCGTCCAGGTGCTCACCGTGGGCCAGTACCTGCGGCCCACGCGGGACCACCTGCCGGTGGCGCGGTACTGGCACCCGGACGAGTTCGCCGATCTCGAGCGGGAGGCGTACGCGATGGGGTTCGAGTCGGTGGCCGCGGGGCCGCTGGTCCGTTCGAGCTACCACGCCGAGCAGACCCTCGCCCAGGCTTCTTCCGGCGCCGGCTAGCGCGAATACCCCGGGCTTGACGCGCCTCTCCGCCTGCGTCACGCTCACGCCCCACATGGGGAGTCGCCGACGCGCGAACCGGTGCAGCCTGCTCTACGGCGTCCTCGGTGTGACCCTCCTCGCGCTCTCCGGAACCGCCGTCGCCGCGGTGGGCGACACGCTGCTCGTGTCGCGAAACGGCTTTGGCGCCAAGGGCAACTTCGCCTCGGACCCGCCGACGCTGTCGGGGGACGGCCGGTTTGTGGCCTTCGCGTCATCGGCCAACAACCTGCACCCCGACGATCCCGCCGGGCGCTTCACGCTGGGGCTGAGCATCATCGGTGCGGACGGCCAGCGGGCCACAGACGCCGGACGCCTCACCGTCAAGAAGCGCCGCTGAGCGCCGGTGCGGCTTCGCCGCGGGGTTTTGGGCATGATGGCCGCGAGCCGTCTTGATCCCGCTGAAGGACGACATCCCGACTCGCCGCACGCCGGTGATCACCATCGCGCTGATCGTGATCAACGTGCTGGTCTACTTCGCGTTCGAGCAGGGCACCCTGGGCCTCGGCGACGTGGGCAATCAGCGGGTCGTGGAGTACGGAGCGATCCCTGTGGAGATCACACATCCAGGGACCGAGTGCATCGCGGACCAGAACGTCGAGCGGATCGCATGCGACCGGGACATCAACAACGGCCAGGCGGTGTGGTGGGTCACGATCTTCACCGCGATGTTCATGCACGGCAGCCTGCTGCACCTGGCGGGCAACATGCTCTTCCTCTGGATCTTCGGAAACAACATCGAGGATTCGATGGGGAGGCTGACGTTCGTTGCCTTCTACTTACTGGGCGGCCTGGCCGCGCTCGCGCTGCAGGTCCTCACGGATCAGAACTCGTTCGTGCCGACCGTCGGCGCCAGCGGGGCGATAGCCGGTGTGCTGGGCGCGTACGCGCGCCTGTATCCACGAGCGCGAGTGGTCACGCTCATATTCATCGTGATCATCTTCACCGTGGTCACATTGCCGGCGCTGCTCGTATTGGGAGTGTGGTTCCTGCTGCAGCTCCTGCCGGCGTTCAGCGAGCCGATATCCGGCGCGGGCGGCGGGGTCGCCTACTTCGCGCACATCGGCGGGTTCATCTTCGGACTCGCCCTGATCAAGCTGTTCGCGAACAACGTGCGCGAGGACTACGACCAGGCGTACCGTATTCCCGTGTACTGATGGCCCGAACGCTGGCTCTCGGCGGCACCCTGCTGATCATCTGCGTGCTCGCCTACCTCACGATCTCCGTCGCGGTGAAGGACGGGATCGACATCCTCGTGGTCGTCTCGGTGATCGTGCTGGCGCTGCTCGGCGTGGGGGTGCTGGGCGCCCTGTCGACGCCACCGCCGCCCGATGGCTAGGCGCCGGCGAGCCTCCGGCCCTCCGGCCGTTCCCGGCCTCGTTCTGCACGGCGGGCGCCGCCGCTCGCGCGCCGGCCGGCTGATCGCCGTCCTGGCGATCCTCGCCGCGCCGCTGGCCGTGGCGGCCGCGGCCTACTTCTCCTTCGCGGGCGACGAGGGCCACGGCGCCACCCCGCTGCCCCTGGCGGTGGGCGCCCCACCCACGCCGGCCGCACCCGAGGCGCCTCGCGAATCCACGCCGCTGATCCAGGGCGAGCCCACGCCGGCCGTCCCGCTGTCGGGGGTCGACGCGTTCCACGTCCACCTCCGCCGGCCGCCGCGTGCCGGGCTCGTGTTCGACGTGGACACGGGCGACGTGCTGTGGCGGGAGCGGCCCACGCTCGTGCTGCCGATCGCGAGCCTCACGAAGATCATGACCGCGCTGCTGACGGTGGAGCGGAGCCACCCGAACGACCCGGTGCGGATCACGAAGGCGGCGCTGAACTACTCCGGGTCCGGGGTCGGCCTCCTGCCTCGGGGGAAGCGGGTGCGACTGGAGACGCTCCTGAACGGCCTCCTGATCGTGTCGGGGAACGACGCGGCGATCGCGCTGGCCGTGCACCTCGCGGGGACCCAGAGACGGTTCGTAGGGATGATGAACCGGCGGGCGCGCGACTGGGGGCTCGGCTGCACGCACTTCGCGTCTGCGCACGGGCTCGAGGACGGCAACCGCTCGTGCGCGCGCGACCTGGCCGTCCTGGCTCGCCTGGCGATGGCGGAGCCGCGCATCCGCCGCATCGTCCGCCGCCGCCAGGTGGCGTTCCACTTCCCGATCAAGGGCCACAAGCTGTACCTGTACGGCCACAACCCGCTGATGCGGCTCGGCTATCCCGGGACGATCGGGCTGAAGACGGGCTACACGAACGCCGCGGGTCCCTGCTTCGTCGGCGTCGTGCGGCGCGGCGGCCGCACGCTCGGGGTCGTGCTCCTGAACTCGCGGAACCCGGCCAGGCACGCGACGAAGCTGCTGAACGCGGCGTTCGCGCGCCTCTAGGGGCGGCGGCAGTGTGAGCTGGACGGGATGGTCAGCGCCGATCCGTCCGCGTACTTGAAGCTCGTCCTGAAGCCCCCCTGCATTGGGGCGCGGCCCTGCTGTCGATGTTCGTGCCCTGAGGGAAGGTGACGGCGAAACTCGTGATCCGCTTCGGCTGGCGGTTCTGCGGGTTCTGCTGATCGGTCGATGACATCGAGATCCGGACCCCGGCGGACCTCTTCGTCGACGTCGAAGTGAAGCGGGTCTCGGCGTTCTGCACGGTCGTGCCGCTCACGGCGGTGCCGCCGAAGGCATCGGTCGCGACCGAGACCAGCACGAGCGCACTCGAGAGTGACCCCACGATCACGTGCCGCATCGCGGCCAGCCTCTCAGCGAGTGAGTGTGCCGTCAAGAAGGCCGAACAGCGCTGTGAAATGGCGCTCGGCCGCCGCCTCGTTGTAAGCGGGGGTGTCCGACATCGTGTAGCCGTGAGCCGCGCCCTCGTAGACCTCGGTGGTGTGGTTCACGCCGGCATCGTCGAGGGCCGCGTCGAGCGCGGCGATCTGCTCGGGGGAGTTGCTGCCGTCGTTGTCGGCATGGCCGAGGTAGAGCTCCGCGCGGAGCGCGCCCGCGGAGAGGTGCGGGCTCTGGGGATCGTCGGTGACGAGACCGCCTCCGTGGAAACCCCCGAGCGCGGCAACGCGATCCGGGTGTGCGGCCGCGATCCGCAGGCCGAGCCGGACGCCCATGCAGTAGCCGGTGATGGCGAAGGGCTCGTCGGCATGCTTCGCCAGCTCGCCGAAGTAAGCGGCGCCGTCCGCGGCCAACCGGTCCGGCGTGAGCTCGCCCATGAGCGGCCGGACCCGGCCGAAGAACTCGCCACGTGCCTCCTCGGAGCTCATGTCCGGAAATGGGATGACCGGCGAGCGCCCCGCCCGGTAGAAGACGTTGGGCGCCAGCACCACATACCCCCGCCCGGCGATCCGCTCCGCCATCTCCTCGATGCGCGGCCGAAGCCCGTAGGCGTCCATGAGGAACAGCACGCCGGGATGCCGCCCACCGTCAGCCGGCTGACTCAGATAGGCGTCGGCAACCCCGTCGGGCGTTTCGATGTCGATGGCCGTGGTGGGCATGCGAACAAATTGACAGAGGCGTCACACCCGTTGCACCCACGTCTCACTTCGCGCCGTACGGTGGACCATCGCACCGCTCAAAGCCAAGGGAGATCTCGCGGAAGTCATGATTGCGGCGGACCTGATCCGCCGCGGCTACAAGGTCGCAATCCCTTACGGCGAGGACTGGGACTTCGACCTCATCGTCTGCCGCAATGAGCAACTGGAACGCGTCCAGTGCAAGTACGCGTGCTCAGATGGCGTCGTGGTCACGGTCCGGACACGCTCGCAGTCGCTGACGAACGGCAGGGTCCGCGCGACCAAGCGCTACACCGCAGCAATGATCGAGTGGCTGGCGGTTTACGACGTCACCAGCAACCGGTGCTACTACATACCGGCGGCTGCGCTCGGCGAAGGAATGAACACGATGAGTCTGCGCCTCCACCCAACCCGGAACAACCAGAGGCGCTTCGTGCGATTCGCGAGCGACTACCTGGCGATCTGATGGAGCCAGCCGGATTCGAACCGGCGGCCTCGTCGGTGCAAGCGACGCGCTCTACCAACTGAGCTATGGCCCCTCGGCCCTCAGATGGTAGGAGGGTTCGCGGGTTTCGGCGATTGCGGTTTTCGGATACGGGCATGTTCGAGTGCTTATGCGGCATGAGGTCACCGAGGAGGGCGCGGACGCCGGGGAGCGGGAGGACGAGGCGGCCGATGGGCCCTCTGTTCCTCAGGAGGGTGAGGCCGGCGAGCACTCCGGTGAGGGTCACGGGGAGCCGGACAAGTCGGCCAAGCAGACGGAGGAGAGCCCGAGGCCCAGCCGGGCTGAGGTCTCCAACTACGAGATCGTCGAGCACTGGTTCCGGATGGCGGCCGAGCGGCTCGAGCTGCCCGATGACGTGGCCGCCGTGTTCAGGTCCTCCTATCGCGAGGTGCAGGTCCAGATTCCGGTCCGGCTGAGCGACGACAGGATCCACGTCTTCTCGGGCTATCGCGTCCAGCACAACGGTGCGCGCGGCCCGTACAAGGGCGGCATCCGGTTTCACCCAGAGGTCGATCTCGACGAGGTGCGTGCGCTCGCCGAGCTGATGACCTGGAAGACCGCCATCGTCAACATCCCCTACGGCGGCGCCAAGGGCGGCGTGAACTGCGATCCGAGCAAGCTCGAGCCGGAAGAGGTTCAGTCGATCGCGCGATCGTTCATGGACAAGATCGAGAAGGTGCTCGGGCCGCAGCGCGACATCCCCGCGCCCGACGTGGGCACAAACGCCCAGGTGATGGCCTGGCTCATGGACGAGTACGGCAAGCTCCACGGCCACACGCCGGCCTGCGTCACCGGCAAGCCGATCGCGCTCGAGGGCTCGTTCGGCCGTGAGGCGGCGACCGGCCGTGGCGTCGTCCAGGTTTTCACCGAGGCTGCCTCCGAGGCGGACATCGATCCGGCGGACGCGACGTTCGTGATGCAGGGCTTCGGGAACGTCGGCGCCTGGGCGGCGCGGCTGATGCAGGAGCTCGGCGCGACGATGGTCGG
>DASUYU010000141.1:0-5706 GCA_036377235.1 Thermoleophilaceae bacterium | reverse complement strand
GTGTCGTGCAGCAGGGCGGCGCACAGCGTGGCCGTGTCGAGCCGCATGCCGGCGCAGATCTTGGCCACGCCCAGCGGGTGGGTGATGAAGTCCTCGCCGCTGGCGCGCCGCTGGTCGGCGTGGCGGTCGCAGGAGAACACGAACGCGCGCTCCACGAGGTCGCGGTCGATCTCCTCGGCGGCCTCGCCGGAGTGCTCCTCCACGACCGCGAACAGGTCGCCCAGCAGGCGGCGCTGGTCGTCGGTGAGCTTGGTCTTCGGTCCCGCGGGAGCGTGGCCCTCGTGCAGGTCAACGGGGCGATGCCTGAAGTCGCGCTCGTCGGTCCTCGGCTGTGCCGTTGTCCTCGCCCTCGGCTTTGCCGCGCTCCCGTTCGACCTGGTGGTCGTCTTCCTCCGGGTGGTCGCGGGCTTGCCGGCGCCGGCGCCGTTTGCCTTCTTCGCCGGAGCGGCGGTCTTCGCGGCCGCTGCGGTCTTGTTCGCCGCGCCGGGCTTGGTGGTCGCCGCGGTCTTGGAGGTCGCCGTCGTCTTCGTCGCCGCGCGCTTCGCGGCGGGCTTCTTGGCCCGCTCCTTCGTGGTGGCCTTCCCGGCGCCGCGCGGCAGCTTCGGCATATCTCCGAGTTTAGAGCGGCCTCCTGCCGCCTTCGGTCACGCCACCGCGGCGACGCGCGGGCCGCGGGCGCCCACGGCGAGCGGGTCGGCGCGGAGGATGCCGATCAGGGCCTCCACTACCGCCGGGCTGAACTGCGTGCCCGCGTTCCGCCGGAGCTCGTCGATCGCCTCGTCGAGCGACATGGCGGCGCGGTAGGAGCGGTCGGTGGTCATCGCGTTGAAGGCGTCGCAGCAGGAGACGATCGCGGACTCGACGGGGATGGCGCCGGCCATCAGGCCGTCGGGGTAGCCGCTGCCGTCCCACTTCTCGTGGGACGAGCGGACGATCCGGCCCACGTCGCTCAGCAGGCCGCCCACGCGGTCGAGCATCCGCTGGCCTTCGATCGTGTGCGTCTTGATGACGAGCCACTCGTCGTCGGTGAGCGGGCCCGGCTTGTTGATGATCTCCTTGGGCACCGCGATCTTGCCGACGTCGTGGAGCAGCGCGCCGAACTCGACGTTGCGGCGCTGCTTCGAGCTGAGGCCCATGGCGTCGGCCACCGCGACCGACAGCGACACGACGCTCCGGCTGTGGAAGCCCGTGTACTCGTCGTCCACCTCGAGCACGTCGCTGAGGAGCAGCGTGGTGCCGCGGTAGGCGCGGCTCAGCTCGATCGCCTGGCGCATGCGCGCGCCGCGCTCGAGCGCGAAGACGAACAGGAGGCCGGCGAGCGGCAGCATCAGCAGCACGGCGTACGGCTCGACGGTGGCCGCCATCGCGGTCAGGAGTCCCACCGGGGACAGCAGGATGTCCACGAGCGTGGACCAGCCGAACAGCGAGGGCTGAAGCTTGGGCGAGATCCCGAGCCCGGCCCACTCGCGGACCGTCGCGAAGCCGTTGTCGACCGCGATCTGCGCCCCCAGCGCGGCCACGAGCACCGGCCACTCGGACATGCTCGGCTCGGTCACGTCGAAGACGGCGAGCACGACGACCGGCCCGATCGAGTGCCACGCGTTGCCCACCGCGGCGAGCACGCGGCTCGGGTGGCGGTCGCCGGTCAGGTACTCCGGCGTGCTGCCGAGCACCATGCCGGCGGCCACGAGCAGCGGAACGGTGCCGAGCGGCACCAGGAAGAGCATGGGCACGAGCACGATCTGGGTCGGCACCGTGAAGCCGTAGCCGATGGGGAAGCGAACCCGCGCGAGGAGCGCGTACGCGGCCACCAGCGCAAGCGCGAGCGGCACGTCGAACCCGCGGTCAGACGGCACAAGCAGCGCCATCGCCACGGCCGTGGCGAGGAACGCGGCCGCACTGACCGCTTCGGTTACCCCTTCCCGGCCACGCAGGGGCTCTGCGTACTCTCGGTCCCAGCTCTCTCGGAGTTCTTCAACCGCGGGCGCGAGACCGGAGCGGAGGTCGTCGAAAATCCGCATCGCTCCGGCGTTTATCGGCAGATCCCCCCAGGGCCTTATGGACGTCCGTCCGATGGACGGACGTTGCCCCCGCAAATGGACGCATGTCCGTAGCGCGAAACGGCGAGGGCACCGACCATTGCCCCATGCGCACCCGTCTTCGCACCTCGATCATCGCCGCTTTGGTGGCAGCCGCCGCACTCGCAGCCGGCGCCCCGTCGGCGAGCGCCGGCGTGCTCGTGGCGGCGGCCCCCGACTGCTCCGCGAAGCCGACCTCGGCGGCCTTCTCGAAGGTCGACGGAGACACCACGCAGTACTGGCTCGCGCCGGGCGGCGACTTCGAGGCGGGCAGCAAGCCGTGGTCGCTCGGTGGCGGCGCGTCAGTGGTCTCCGGCAACGAGCCCTGGAAGCTGGCGGGCTCGGACGACTCTCGCTCGCTCCGGCTCCCGCCGGGCGCCTCGGCCACGTCACCGGTGGTGTGCGTCGGCATCGAGCATCCGGCGGTGCGGTTGTTCGCGAAGAACAACACCGCGCTTCTGTCGACGCTGGCCGTCGACGTGATCACCGAGACGTCGCTCGGGCTGAAGGTCGCGGTGCCCGCGGGAGTGTTGCTCTCCAACGGGCAGTGGAAGCCGAGCCCGAAGCTGATCGTCCTGTCAAGCCTTCTCCCGCTGTTCCCCGGCCAGCACACCCCGGTGCAGTTCCGGGTCACGTCGGTCGGGCTCGGCACCTGGTCGGTCGACGATTTCTACATCGACCCCCGCTGCCACTAGCGCCTGACGCGGAAGCGCAGGCTCTGTAGCTGGCCGGAGTCGGCCCGGTCCACGAGCTCGAGCTGGACCCGGGCGCGGCTGGCCGCCTCGCCGTAGAGGCGAACGCCACCGCCGAGCAGCACCGGTGCCACGTGGACGACCATCTCGTCGATCACGCCGAGGTCGAGGCACTGGGCAGCGAGGTTGGCGCCGAAGATCTGGAGGTTCTTGTCGCCGGCGGCCTCCCTGGCCGTCCGGATGGCGTCCTCGAGGTCGCCGGTGAGGAGGGTGACGCCGGGGTCGCTCACGTCGTGGTCGGAGGCCCGGTGGGTCAGGACGAACACGGGCCCATCCCATTTGCCGCCGTAGATGCCCTGGCGGCCGCTGTAGCGCTCGGTGGCGACGTCGTACCAGCGCCGGCCGGCGAGGATCGCGCCGGTGGAGCGCATCACCTCGTCGCCCAGCCGGAGCGGGCTCTCGGGGTACTCGAACGCCCACTCCATCGAGTCGTCGGGGCCGGTGATGAAGCCGTCGAGCGACATCGTCACGTGCCAGACGACGAAGCTCACTGCTGCTCCTGGGGCTCCACGATGAGGAGAGTGTTCCCGTCCTGGTCGCGGAAGAACAGCATCGGCGGCACCGGGTCGCCCATGCGCGCCACGTCGTCCACGTCGACGCCGCGGGCGCTCAGCTCGTCGTGTGCCGCGTCGATGTCGTCCGTGGTCAGGATGACGTTGGTGTCGATGCCGATTCGGTCGGGCGTAGCCTGCGGAGGCGGAACGATGGCGAGGGTCGTGCCACCCGCCGGCGGGCTCACCTCGACCCAGCGGTAGTCCTCGTTCACCGCGATATCGGCGGCGAGCGTGAAGCCGAGCTTCTCGGTGTAGAACTCGATCGCCCGGTCCTGATCGCTCACCGGAACGGCGACGCGCCCAACCCTGTCGATCACGGTCTTGCTGCCTGTCTCCGCCATCTCATCCTCCTGAAGATCGGGTACGCCAACATAGACCCGGCGCGGGGGCGAAAGTAATCGCAACTGCCGGGCGATGCGGCGGCGGCGCTGTGGTTCCCTAGCCGGTTGCGGCGGCCGGCGTGGCCTGCGGCAGCTCAGGTGCCAATGCCTGCTCGGTTGCCTCGAGCTCGGCGCGGGCGGCGCGGTAGGTCGGGGAGAGCTCGAGGTCGGTCTCGATGCCGTCGATCGTGCGGCAGGCCGGTGCCTCGAGGTCAAGCTCGATCAGGCCGAGCTCGGTAAGGACGGTGAGAAGGCGCGCGCAGACGGCAGCGGGGCGCGGGTAGCGGCCGGGTCCGTGGAGGGCGGCCTCGAAGGCGGCCCGGTCGGCCGTGGGTGGAAGCTTGCGCAGCGCGCGGTACAGGTGGGTGAGCTGAGGGCGGAGGTCGAGCGTGGCGCGGTAGGCGGCGATCGCGAACTCCGCCTCGGCCGGGCCCCAGGCGAGGTGCGCGCGGGGGGTTGCGTTCAGGAGCGGGTCCGCCATGCCGCCCGGCGGCGGGTCGAGGGCGACGAGATGCTCGTGGCCGCCGGCGAGCTCGGGCCGGGCCCCCAGCGCTCCCCACGAGACCACGGGCATCGGACCATTCGCGAGCGCCGCCACCACGGCCTCGAGGCCGGCTCGGCGATGCGGCACGTCCGCCACCGCCACCAGCACCGGCTCGCCGCTCGAGAAAAGGTCGCCGGCCACACCGGCGAAGCCCTCCCGCCTTCGGTCCTCGACGACCCCGCCTCCCCGGCGCTCCACGACCGTCCCGCCCCGCTCCACGAGCGCCCCGCGCCGCTCCACGACCGCCCCTCCTGGAGCGCCCTTGGCGGCGAAATCGGCCGCGGCCATGCGCAGCTCCGCCCAAAAATCCTCGTCCGCGCCGAGCACCTCGATCTCGCCGGGCTCCGTCGGGCAGAGCGCGCGGAGGATCACGCGGGGCTCCTCGATTCCCTTCCACCGGTTCTTCTCCAGTCGGAGCGCGATGTCGTGCGATCGCTCCTGAGCGGGCGCGAGCTCTCTCGGCGGTGAACGGAAGGCCACGCCGCGTGACTTCGCGCCTCCGGCTGTTACGAGGGTGAACCGGGAGTGCTCCTTCTCCTCTCCCATGCCCGTGACCCGCTCGAAGCGGGCGGCGGGGACGAGGAGGGTCGGCTGGGGGTTGCCCATGCCGAAGGGACGCAGCAGCTCGAGGTCCTCCGCGAGCTCCATGCCGAGGTCGCCGCCGGGCACGACGGCGTCCACGCGCTCGACCGGGATCAGGTCGTCGGGCGAGAGCGAGGCGGCGGCATGCGCGGCGAGCGCGCGGCGGAAGGCGTCGACCGAGTCGGCGTCCAGTTCCACTCCGGCGGCCATTTTGTGACCTCCGAAGCGAATCAGGTGCTCCGAGCAGGCCGCCAGCCCCGCGTGAAGGTCGTACGCGGAGATGCTCCGGCCGGAGCCGCGGCCGCGAAGCGCTTCCGCGGAAGCGCCTTGATACCCGTTTGGGGTACTTTCGGCAGGCTCGTCCAGCGCGATCACCACACACGGGCGGCGCCAGCGCTCCACCAGCCGGGAGGCCACGATTCCCACGACTCCCGGGTGCCAGCCCTCCCCCGCCACCACGATCGCGGCCTGGTGCGCCTGGGCGGCGGCCGCGGCCTCCGCGGCGAACAGGATCCGGGTCTCCGCCTCCTGGCGGTCGCGGTTCAGGAAGTCGAGCTCCTTGGCGACCTCGCTCGCGCGGGCGGGATCGTCGGTGAGCATCAGCTCGAGGGCGGCGTCGGCCCGCTGCATCCGGCCGGCGGCGTTGATCCGCGGGCCGAGCCGGAAGCCGAGTGAGTGCTCCGAGATCTCGCCGGGCGCCACGCCTCCCACCTCCATGAGCGCCCGCAGCCCCGCCTTGCGCGTGCGGCCGAGCTCGACCAGGCCCTCCCGCACGATGCGCCGGTTCTCGCCGCGCAGGGGAACGAGGTCGCAGAC
>DASUYU010000140.1:0-3262 GCA_036377235.1 Thermoleophilaceae bacterium | reverse complement strand
GAAGGTCGCGGGGTCCGGCATGGCGATCATGTCCGACTCCTCGATCGCGTTGAAGCCGGTGATCGACGAGCCGTCGAACCCCATCCCGCCTTCGAACGCGTCCTCGAGCTCCTGGGCGTTGATCGAGAAGCTCTTCAGCTGGCCCAGGATGTCCGTGAACCAGAGCCGCACGAAGCGGATGTCGCGGTCCTCTACGAAGGCGCGGACGTCGTCCGCGGTGCGGGGCTGTTCGCTCATGCGGCGGAGGCTACAGCCAGGAGTTGGCCCAGCGCTTGAGCGCGCGCACGGCCGGCTCGAGCGCCTCGCCCTTCGCGGTGAGGAGGTACTCGACCCTCACCGGCGTGTCGTCGATCACGCGGCGCTCGACGATGCCCTCGGCCTCCAGCTCCTTCATCCGCTCGGACAGGAGCCGGTCGGACAGGTCGGGCACGAGCTGCTTGAACTCGGAGAAGCGCGTGGGCCCGTCCATCAGGACGAACAGGATCGCGCCGGTCCAGCGCTTGCCCACCAGCTCGACGGCGTGGTGGTACTGGGTGCAGCAGCTATCCCGGCGCACGACCACGGTCCGCTGGGTCGCCATGACCGACATCGTACGCCCGGGCACGGCAGCCCGCCCGGCTAGGCCGCCTCGGCGAGCCGGCGCGACTCCTCCGTGGAGCCGTCGTTCGGCACGTCGCCGGCGCGGGTGACCAGGTTCCCGAAGGTCGCGAGCGACACGTGGGCGAGCGCCTCGAGGATCTGCTCGTCCTCCCAGCCGGCCTCGCGGGCCTCCTCCTGGAAGTGCCGCTTCGGCGGGCCGTCGGTCTGCAGCACCGCCTTGACGAAGCGGAGCAGCGCCGCCTCCTTCGCGTCATAGGAGTCGAACTCGCGCGCGAGCGCGATCTCGTCCATGCCGAGCCCGGCGTCGCGGCCGGTGCGCTGGAGGGTCTGAAGCGCGTACTCGCTGCGCTGGTGCTCGGCGACCGCGAGAGCGATTCGCTGCTGGGTCGCGTAGGTCAGCGACCCGTTGCGGAGCTCCGTGCGGAAGCGCGCGTAGGCGCGCAGCACGGCCGGCGACCCCGCCATCACGCCGATGAAGTTCGGGAGCTGGCCGCCGCCCGCGAGCGCGCCCTTCAGGATCGGGACGCTCCCCTCCGGGGCCGTCAACTCGTCGTGGACCTGGAACCTGCTCTCCTTCGTCTTCATTCCGCTCTCGTTTCGGCGTAACTTACGTGACGTAAGTGTACGTGAGAACGGCTTGGCTGACTAGCCAGTCAGGAGTGCTTTTCAGGCGTGCGCGGTGCCCGCCGCCACGACCATCAGGAAGAGGCCGAGGAGGAAGGCCCACAGTCCCAGCCGCTCGGGCTGGGCGATCTGGCTCTCGAACACCGACTGGCTGCGCCGGCGGGCGGGAGTGGGATGGCCGGTGATGGTGACCGTGCGGCGCTCGGCGAGCGGCTGCTCGGTGAGCAGCTCGGCCGCGCGACGCTCGAAGCGGCGCGGCTCCTCGTGCGTGGCGTCCTCGGTCGGACGGAGCTGGGAGACCGTGCCTCCCTCGCCCTCGCCCTCCAGCTCGTGGCGGCTCGGGCTGCGCTCGGCGGCCTCGATCTTCCGCTCCCACTGGAGCAGTACGGCCTCGCGACCCTCGCGACTCATGTCTTCCGTTTCATGCTCCCGCAGGGCGCGGGCACCGGCAGTCTGCATCGGTTCTCTCTCTTTTCGCCTGCGGGGTTAGCTGTCGGGCTCGCGCTGAAAGAGATGCGCTACGCCTCGCGGCGATTCGCCCCCGGCCGACCGGCCATCTGGTTCCCCCACGCCCCGTTTTCCCCTCGGAGCTTCGGCTTGGACGGACGCGGCCATGCTAGCACCAGAGCAGATGGCCCGGACGGAAAAGCCCGGTGCTTGCGGGCAAAATGCAACGAAGGTTGCAAGCGGGCCCTAGCGCCCGGCGGCCGCCGCCACATAGGTGGCAACGGCATCCGCGTCCGCCCCCGTGAGGAGCTCCGGCGGCATGCGGCCGTCGCCGGTCCCGCCGATCTTGATGGCGTGGAGGACGCGCTGCTTGTCGAGCCCGCCCAGCTCGTCCAGGTTCGGGCCGGTCACGCCGTGGGCGTCGACCGCGGCCAGCGTGTGGCAGCTCTTGCAGGTCTGGATGAAGAGTTGCTTGCCGTCCTTCAGCGTCCCGGACACCTCCTCGGAGCGGAGGCTGCCGGTGCCGCCCACCGACTGGCCGCGTGCGGCGATCACCGCGGCCGGGATCGCGATGCCGAGGCCGGCGTAGAGCAGGAGCATGGTGATCGTGAAGCCGCGCCGGCCGCGGGTGAGGTAGGCCTCGCGCGCCGCGCTTGGGCCGCCCCAGAAGGCGATGAAGATCACGGCGACGCCGGCGACCACGAACGGGATGAGCGGGATCAGGAACTCCATCGCGGGCGGCACAATACCGGCCCGGGTCGCGGTCTTCCGCCCGCTGCGGGCGACCTCGCGCGAGGCGGGCGTTCGGCGCGGCGGCTAGGCGGCGTTCGCGGCGGCGCGCCGGGCGCGCTTCCAGCTGCCGTAGGCGGCGAAGACGTCTGACAGCGGCGGGAGGCTGTCGTCGTCGGAGGCGCGCTGCTGGTAGTCGACCATCAGGAGCCGCTCCGGCCGCGAGCCGACCTCCTCGGCCACCTCGCGGATCGCCGTGCAGACCTCTTCCTTGGTCGACTCGCCCTCGCCCCCGGCGCGCTTGGCCTCGTGGGCAAAGACCCCGGCGGCGCTGCCGCGCGCCCCGGGCTCGGCGGCGGACGTGGGACGGGCGCGGCCGGTTCCGACCAGCAGGCGGCAGTGGGGGCAGCGCATCGGCTCCTCCGGCCAGTCCTCACCCACCTTCTTGTCGATGAGAAGGTGACAATGGGGGCAGTACGCGTCTGCCGCCGCCCCCCGCTTCTTCCTGGTCGTTGATTCCATCCCGCCTGCTGGTCTTTTCGCCGAGACTGGCCCGAACGAAACCCTTAGATAGGCCGATGGACGAAAATGCGAACGTTTCGCCGCTCGATATTCGCCTAGCAATAGGAAAGGCCCCTCTCGGGGCCCTTCCCTTAGCCGGCCGGTAAGCCGGATCTTGTCTCGAGCAGCCATCCATCTCGCCCTTGCGGGCGGGGCCTCTCGGCCCTGCGGCCTACCTGGAGCTCGGCGGGCAGCGTCGACGCTCCTGCTTGGCCTTGCACCGGGTGGGGTTTGCCTGGCCGCCACGTCACCGTGACGCCGGTGCGCTCTTACCGCACCTTTTCACCCTTGCCTGTGCGCG
>DASUYU010000139.1:0-2689 GCA_036377235.1 Thermoleophilaceae bacterium | reverse complement strand
CGCGCCGCTGCCGCCCCAGCACGGCTTCCCGCTGCGGCTCGTGGTGCCGGGCTGGTACGGGATGCAGAACGTGAAGTGGCTCACCCGGATCACGGTGCTCGAGGAGCCGTTCACCGGGTTCCAGAACGCGGTGGGCTACCGCATGTACGACGCCGACGGAGTGGCGGGCGAGCCCCTGACCCGGATGCAGCCGCGCTCCCTGATGGTCCCGCCGGGCTTCCCGGAGTTCATGACCCGCGAGCGCCACCTCGAGCCCGGCCCGGTGACGCTGACCGGCCGCGCCTGGTCCGGCCGCGCGCCGATCGAGCGCGTGGAGGTGTCCACCGACGGCGGCGACACCTTCGCCGCCGCCGAGCTCGACCCGCCGCTGGGGCCGCACGCCTGGCGCGGGTGGCGCTTCGACTGGGACGCGCCTCCCGGTGAGCACGTCCTGAGCAGCCGCGCGACCGACGCCGCCGGGAACACACAGCCGCTCGATGTGCCCTGGAACCTGAAGGGGTACGCGAACAACGCGGTCGAGCGGATCCGCGCGGTCGTCTCAGCCGCCTAGACTGGCCGCCTCGTGCGGATCTTCAGCGGCATCCAGCCGACCGGTCGCAAGCACCTGGGCAACTACATCGGGGCGATCCGGGGCTACCTCGACGGGCAGGAGCGCGGCGATCCCGCGATCTACTGCATCGTGGACCTCCACGCGACGAGCGTGGCCTACGACGCCCGCGCCCTCCCGGACTACGTGCTCGACACGGCCGGGATGCTCATGGCCGCGGGGCTCGACCCGGACCGCTGCATCCTGTTCCGCCAGTCCGACGTGAAGGAGCACTCCGAGCTGTGCTGGCTGCTCGCCTCCGTGACTCCCTACGGGGACCTCCAGAGGATGACGCAGTTCAAGGACAAGTCGGCGCGGGAGCAGCAGCTCGTGCGGACGAGTCTGTTCATGTACCCGGTGCTCCAGGCGGCCGACATCCTGCTCTACAAGGCCGACCAGGTCCCGGTCGGCGAGGACCAGCGCCAGCACCTGGAGCTGGCGCGCGAGGTCGCCCGGCGGTTCAACTCGACCTACGGCGAGGTGTTCGTCGAGCCGGACGCCGTGATCCCGCAGACGGGCGCGCGCATCATGGACCTGCAGAACCCGGAGTCGAAGATGTCGACTACCGGCGGCACCGAGGCGGGGCTCGTGTACATCGACGACGAGCCCGAGGACATCGTCCGGAAGGTGAAGCGCGCGCAGACGGACTCGGGCAGCGAGGTGGTCCGCGGGCCGGACAAGGCCGGCATCTCGAACCTGATCGAGATCTACGCGGTCACGCGCGGCGTCGATCCCGACGCGGTCGAGCGCGAGTTCGAGGGCCAGGGCTACGGCGCGTTCAAGCAGAGCGTGGGGGAGGCGGTGGCCGAGCTTCTGGCGCCTCTCCGGGAGCGCTACCGCGACCTGCGGGCGAATCCGGATGCGATCGAGGCGGCGCTCCGGAAGGGCGCCGACCGCGCCCGCGAGATCGCGGTGCCCACCATGGCCGAGGTGCATTCGGTTATGGGACTCGGCGCACAGTCGTAGCGTCCGAGCGTCGGGTTAAAGAAATGTCTTGTGATTCCGATCACAAGACGTATGAAGGCGCTCGACCGCCCTCTCGCCCGTCCGCTCCTCATCGTCCTGTTCGCTGCCGTGCTGTGGACGATGTGGGCCACGGACTTCGGCGTCCGCCTCTGACCGGGGCCGCGTCTAGTCTCTCCGGCGATGTCCATCGCCGCGCTCGACCTCGACCTGGAGGTCTTCAACGGGCCGTTCGACCTGCTCCTGACGCTGGTGCTGAAGGAGGAGATCGACCTGCTCGAGGTGGACCTCGCGGAGGTCGTGCTCGCGTACGTCGAGCACCTCGAGCAGGCCGGTGAGCTCGACCTCGAGGCGGCCACCGAGTTCCTCGTCCTGATCGCCGCGCTGCTCGAGCTGAAATCGCGGCTGATGCTGCCCTCCGATGACGAGGAGGGCCTCGACATCGAGCCGGTCGAGGCGGCCGAGGAGCTGCTCGCGCGGATGCTCGAGTACCACCGCTACCGCCAGGCCGCCGAGCACCTGCGTGCGCGGCTGGAGGCCGAGCACGGCTACCGCTACCGCAGCGCCCCGCTCCCGCCGGAGCTGCGCCGGATCTCGCTCGAGGTGGCGGAGGCGGCGTACGACCCGACCCGGCTCGCCGAGGCGCTCGGCGGCCTGCTCGTGGTTCCGCCCCCGATCGACCTCCGGCACGTGCGCCGCCCCGCCGTGTCGGTGGAGCAGCGGCTGCGCCACCTGCGCGACCTTCTGTCGCGTCGCGCGCCGTTCACGTTCGACGAGGCCGTCGAGGGGGCCGACCGGCTCACCGAGGCGGTGACCCTGTTCGCTCTGCTCGAGCTCTACAAGGCCGGCGAGGCGAAGTGGGAGCAGGAGGTGCCGTTCGGCCCGATCACGGTGGTGCCGTCGTGAACGACCTCGCGCGGACCGTCGAGGCACTGCTGTTCCTGTCGGCCGAGCCCGTGTCCGTGGAGCGGCTCGCCGACGCCTGCGAGGTGAGCGAGGGCGAGATCGTCGAGGCGCTCGCCCGGCTGCGCGAGCACTACGCCGAGGGCTTCCGCGGCGTCGTGCTGCGCGAGGTCGCCGGCGGGTTCACGCTCGCCACCGACCCGGTGGCGGAGCACGCCGCGCGCCGCCTGCTCGCCC
>DASUYU010000138.1:0-10219 GCA_036377235.1 Thermoleophilaceae bacterium | reverse complement strand
GCGCCGCCAGCGTGGCCATCCCGGCCGCCACCGCCGAGGTCAACGCGGCGCTGGCCGCCATCCGGGCCGGCGGATACACCCCCGAAGGCCAGGGCGGCGGAGCCGGAGCGGCCGGAGGTGGCTCTCCGAGTGGCGGGACCGCCAGCTCGAACTCGTCCGCCGAAGGGAGCGACGTGGGCGACTCCCGCTCCGACGACCCGAGCGACGACTCGGCGGACCCCTAGGCGTTCCGCGGCCGAGGTCTAGAACCTCAGCGCTGGGTCGCGGAGCTTCGGCAGCTCCTGCGCCCGGACGGCCTCGAACAGCAGCGTGCCCGGCCGCTGCACCTCGGCCGCGTCGCGCAGGAGCGCCTCCTCGGCGACCCGGGCGGCGTCGGCGTCCACGGCCGGCATCGACTCAGCGTCCCCGCCACCGAGCCCGGCCGCGGCAGCCGCTGCGCGACCTCCGCTCATGTCGAAGCGCCGTGCGCCGGTGAACTGCTGCGCGTAGTAGGACTCCCTGAGGCTCGAGATCTTGACCACATCGCCGGTGTGCGGCGCGTGGATGAACCTGTCGCCGCCAAGCGACATCCCCACGTGGTGGACGTCACCGGTCGAGTCGCGGAAGAACACGAGGTCGCCGGGCCGGAGCTCGTTCCGGCCGACCGGCCTGCCGTTCGTGGCCAGGATCTGCATCTCGGACGTGCGCGGGATCTGGATGCCGGCCTTCGCGTAGGCCCACTGCATGAGGCCGGAGCAGTCGAAGCCGGTCTGAGGCGTGGAGCCGCCCCAGTGATATGGCGTACCGAGGTACTTCCGGGCTTCGTGGACCGCCGCCAGCGCACGCGGCCCTCCCCCGCCCCCCCCGCCGCCGTCCACGACCTCTTCGAGCCGCGGGCCACCGGCATGGCCGCCGTCCACGTGTCCCGAGGTCCGCAGGAGCTCGCGGGCGTCGGCCAGCTGCAGCTGGTACCGGCCCCGATACTGGACCGCGGGGCGCTCGATGTCGGCGATCCAGTCGCCGTAGCTGCCCGCGCTCAGCGGCTTGCCCGCCGCGAGCCGCTGGCGCTTTACGGCCTCGGCCTGGTCGAGGAACCACTTCAGCTGCAGCTCCGGCCGGTCCGGGTAGCCGGCGTAGTCACCGCTGTTCCAGGTGCCCAGCCGCATCTGGAAGAAGCCGACCGAGTCGGCGTCGCCGCCGGGGAGGTTCTGCATGTGCGATTCGACGAGCGCCGCCATCACCGGCAGCTCGGCGGGGAGCCCCCGCCGCTGGGCCGCGGCGCCCATCCATGCGGCCAGGTCGCCCTGCGCCGCGTCGTCGCCCGGGTAGCTGCCGCCCGCGTCGCCCAGGTCGATCGGCGCACCGTCGCCGGCATTCTCGTCGCCGCCGTCGCCGCCACTCGAGTCGCCACCGTCACCCGAATCGCCGTCGCCGTCCTCGCCCCCGTCGCTCGAGTCGCTGTCCGAGGTGTCGTCGCTCCCGGAGTCGCTCGAGTCGTCGTGGTCGCCGTCGACACCGCCGTCGTCTCCGTCGTCGCCGTCGTCCTCGCCCGTGCCCTCGTCGTTCTCCTGCTCGTCACTCAGGTCATCGGAGGTCGAGTCATCTTCGCCGCCTCCGCCGCCGTCGCTCTCGGCGTCCGCCTCGGCATCGGTGTCGCCGCCGGGATCCTCGAGGCCGCCCGGCTCGGCGGCGTCGTCGCCATCGTCGCCATCGTCGCCATCCCCCCCGACGTCGACCGCCGGAATCTCGGCCGCGGGGGCGCCGGCGGCCGGCAGCGCCACAGCCGCCTGGTCTCCGCCGATGTCGGCCGGCGGTCTCCAGCCCGCCGCAACGGGATCGTCGAACCCGACGTGGATGTGGTTCTGGTGTGCGCCGTCGGTGAAGTAGGCGGCGCCCGGCAGCGCCCATGGCGAGCCGATCTCGGTGGGACGGATGCTCGCCGGCAGGCGCGAGAGCGACACGGCGAGCTCCCGGGCCGCCGCGTTTCCCGGTCCCACCGGGCTGCCGTCGACGACGCTGATGTCGAGCGCGCGCCCGTAGTAGTGGTTCGAGATCGACCCGCCGCTCGTGTACTTGTCGTGGCCGGAGGCGATCACGGAGATGCTGATCTTGTGCTCGCGGGAGACGGCGCCGAGCACGGACACGAGGCGGGGATCGACGCGGCCGCCCCGCAGATCCGCGATCCCGTCGGCGTCGAACGACACGTGCCCGTTGTGGAGCAGCTCTCCGGTTCCCGGCGCCACTGCCTTGAACTCCCCAGCCACCGGCTCGACCGCGGCCGAGTGTGGGGTTGCCGCCTGCGCATCCTCGACGCCCAGCGGATTGAGGCCGGCGAGCACGTCGCCGACGGCACGTGGCACCTCGTCGAGGTGGGGAAGCACCTGCCTCGAGAAGTCGGCGATGACGGCACCTTCGAGGGCCGCCGCAAGGAGCACGCCGGCGAGGCTGGAGCGCGACTCGCGCTCGTCCAGGGTCTGCATGACCTTTCCGGACCCGGCGGACATCTCGCGGGCCACGCTGTCGAGGCCGGCCGCCCGACTGGCCCCCACCGGGTCGGCGCGGAAGGCGGCGCGCGAGACCGGGTCCGAGAGCAGCTGCTCCAGCAGCCGCGCCGCGGCCTCGTCCTCGCGCGAGCTCACGTCAGGCGCCTCCTCGCCCAGAGCGGGCCCAGGAGGGAGGCCAGCACCGGCAGGAACAGGAGGATCCAGACGGCCGACATGCACGCCCAGACGACCGAGTCGGGTGCGAGCGCCGCGAGCCGGGCCTCGTACCTGAGCGACAGGCCGACCGCGAAGCAGGCCGCCACGCCGGACCAGGCCAGCGCGAAGGCCCCGTAGCGGGTCAGGAGCCGGGAGTCGTCGGGCCCGCCGCGGCCGCTGAGCCGCCGCGCGAGCTGAGCCCGCGCGCGCCGGCGGAGCCCCTGCTCTCCGAGGAGGTCGGAGACGATCTGATAGCCGTCGCGCTCGACGAACGGATTGAGGTTGAAGAAGGCGCCCACGTAGGCGGCGAACGCGAGCTGGAAGAAGATGTCGCGCCCGGCGCCGGCGGGAAGCGCGAGGCAGCACAGCGCGAACAGCGCGCCCATCGACATGTCGGCGATCGGCCCGGCGGCGCTGATCGCGACCCGGTGCCGGCGTGGTTCGAACCACGCCTCGGACGTGTCCACGAACACATACGGGAACCCGAAGACCAGCTTGATGCCCGCGTTGTCCACCCGCCGCCCGAACGACGCCATGGTCAGCCCGTGCGCCGTCTCGTGCACCGCGGCGACCGCCAGCCGTCCGAGCAGGAAGACGAGCGCCCCGAAGCCGACCTTCTTCGCGACCACGAACGGGGTGCCGTAGCGCGCCACCACCAGGTAGGGGAAGACCACGAGCCCCGCGGCTACGACGACGGCGATCGCGCTCAGCCCTGGACGCGTGAAGATGCGCCAGGCGCCTCGGTCGTACAGGCGCTTGAAGAAGGTCCCCGCGCCGGTCCAGGCTCTCTGCCAGGTCAGCTGGATACGCCCGAGCCCGCGGCGCGGAGGGTCCTCCGCGGGCGCGTCGCTCGCGACGCCCGCGAGCAGGCCGCGATCGGCCAGCTCCGCGAGCAGCTTCACCAGCCGGACCCGGCCGGCCGGGCCCTGCAGCCGCTTCGACTCGCGCAGGAGCTCCGGCACCGAGCGCCGGCCGTCGAGGAGCTCGAACAGCCGCGCATCTGCATCCGTCATCCGCAGGAAGCGGTTGGACTCGAGGTCGCGGAGCACCCAGCGCGCGTCGCCTTCGGACGCCTCCAGTCGCTTGAGGGCATAGCCGGGCCGAGGCTGGGGGCGATCGCCGAGGCGCCCGCCCGGCATCGTCGCTCCGCGCTCCACCACGATCGTCCGTCCCGCCTCGTCGTCTGTTCGCCGGCGCTCGACTACGAGCTCGTGGTTCCCGATGCGGATCCGAGAGCCGTCCTTCAGCGGCTCCCGGCCGTCCAGGCGGTGCCCGTCGAGCCACGTGCCGTAGCTCGAGCCCGCGTCCTCGACGACGGCTGTCCCGTCCTCGGTCGACACCACGATGCGCGCCTGCCGCCGCGACACCGCCGGGTCCTCGAGCTGGACGGTGTTCCCGGGCGCGCGCCCGATCGTCACGTCGTCCACGAGGGGCACGCGCGACAGGTCGCCCAGAACGAGTTCCAGCATCTCTAACAGACAACACCTCCGCGCGCGATCCTCAAGAACCGCGCGCGATCACTCGAACGGCGGCGGTTGTTGAACCTGGCCGGCCGCGCGCGACGATCCGCAGGTCAATGCCGACGCTCGTCGCCCACCCGCGCCCGGACGCGCGCGGCACCGGCCGCTGGTGGTGGCGCCCGCGCGTCCGCTCGGGCCTGATCATCGGGGTGCTCCTGCTCATCACGCTGGTCGCGCGCGCGGCGGCGCACGTCGAGACGGACTGGATGTGGTTCGACGAGCTCGGCCAGGAGCACGTCTTCTGGAAGCTCCTCTACATGAGGTGGTTCGCCGGCACGGGCGCGGGTGTGGCCACGGCGACCATCCTGCTCGCGAACTTCTGGCTGGTTGCGCGCATGGCGCCCCCGGATGCCGGGTTCCCTCCCGGCGTGTCCGGCCGAAGCGAGCTGCGGCGGATGCTGCTGTGGGCGTGCGCCGCGATCTCGGTGGCGGCCGGCGTGGTCGTGGGCCGGAGCGTCGGGCTCGGCGGATGGCAGCACCTGGCCCTGTGGCTCCATCGCGAGCGGTTCGGGGTCGTGGACCCGCTGTTCCACAGAGACATCGGTTTCTTCGTCTTCTCGCTGCCGCTCTACCGGCAGCTTGCCGAGTGGGCGCTGGTCACCGGCGCGCTCGCGCTCGCCACGACGGTCCTCGGCCACGTCGCGACCGGCGCGATCCGGCTGAAGCCGGCGCCCGTCTCCGCCACCCGAGGCGCTCACGCTCATGTGCTCGCGCTGGCGGCCGTCCTGCTCGTCGGCCTCGCCTGGAGCCACTGGCTCGGCCAGTACACGCTCGAGTTGACCAGGGGCAACCGCACCGTGCCCGGCGCCGGCTACACAGAGGTGCACGTGACGCTCCCGTGGCTGCGGGTCACGTTCGTGGTCGCGCTCGCGGCCGCGGTGATGATGGTCGTGGCCGCCGTCCGGCGGTCGTGGTCGCTCCCGGCGATCGCCCTCGTGGTCGTGGCCGTGGCCGAGCTCATCAATCCATCGATGCTCCCCTCGGTCGTACAGCGGCTGATCGTCGACCCCCAGACCCTGTCGCGCGAGCGTCCGTATCTCTCCGACTCCGTCAGGCTCACCCAGCTCGCCTGGGGTCTGGACGACGTCGCCGAGCGCGCGCTGCCTGCGAACGCGACCATCACGCCGCGGGAGCTGAGCGCGAACCGGGACGTGCTGCGGAACATCCAGCTCTGGGACACCGATGTCCTCCGGCCGCAGATCGACCAGCAGCAATCGATCGGCTCCTACTACGCGTTCCCCAGCACGACGGTCGACCGCTACAGGCAGGGGAATCGCGTGCGAGCGATCATCGTGGCCCAGCGCGAGCTCGACATCTCGCGGCTCGACGCGTCCGGGCGGACCTGGGCCAACGACCGGCTCGCCTACACGCACGGATACGGTCTGGTGGCGGTCCCGGCCGGCGGGCTGGGGCCGGCCGGCCAGCCCAAGTTCGTCACCTCCGAGTTCGGCGCGGGGCACGCGCCCACGCGCGTGCGGCAGCCGCGGATCTACTACGGCGTCCAGCCTCGGGGCGCGCAGCCATGGGTGATCGTGCGGACCCGGCGTCCGGAGATCGAGAAGCCGCTGCCCGGCAACTCCCCCGAGCCGGACTATCACTACGGCGGCCGGGGCGGGATCCCGCTCGGCGGCCTGCTGCGCCGGTCGGTGTTCGCGCTGCGCTTCGGCGAGCTGAACCTGGCGCTCTCGCAGACAATCGAAGGCGGGTCACGGATCATCCTTCACCGCGACGTGCGGGAGCGGCTCCGCACGCTGGCCCCATTCCTCGTGTGGGAGGAGCGCCCGGAGGTGCTCGTCGTGGACGGACGCGTCAAGTTCCTGGCGCACGGTTACACGACGAGCAACTCGTTCCCCTACTCGGAGAGGACCACGCTCGGAGGCAGGACCGTCAACTACGCGCGAGGCGCGGCGGTCGCGACGGTCGACGCCTACAGCGGGCGCGTGCGGATCTACGCGTCCGACGAGCGCGACCCAGTCCTGCGGGCATGGCGCGGCGTCTTCCCGACACTGTTCACGCCGGGCAACCTCATGCCGCCCGAGATCCGCGCCCACCTGCGCTACCCGCGCGAGCTGTTCGACGCCCAGTCCCGGATCTGGGAGACGTACCACATCGACAACATCGACGACTTCTATACGAAGGCGGACGCCTGGCAGCGGCCCGCGGAGATCTCGGGGCCGGTGCAGAAGGTCGGCTCGATCCGGTTTCGCTACAAGCGCCAGAGCCCGAGGATGAAGCCGTACTTCCTGCTCGCCAGGCGTCCGGGCGACGCTCACTCCCACTTCATGCTCACGACGGTGTTCACGCCGCACAGCCAGGAGAACCTGAGCGGCTACCTGACGGGAACGATGGACGCCGACGGGGAGCCTCAGCTGACGCAGCTGACGCTGCCCCGCTCGCGGCTGGTGCTCGGACCGTCGCAGGTCAGCCGCCAGATCCTCGCTACCCCGGCGGTGGGCGACAGGCTGCGGCTCCTGAACCAGGAGACCGCCGACCTCGGCGAGCAGGCCGTCAACGCGGTGGAGCTGAGCGAGCCGCGCGTCGTCCCGCTCGCCGATGCGTTCCTGTACGTGCAGCCGATCTACGTGACCGCCCAGGGCAGCGGAGTCACGAGGGTGCGGCTAGTCACCGTGTACCTGAACGGGCACGTGGGCTATGGGAGCACTCTGCGCGAGGCGCTGCGCGTGGCCCAGGCGGAGAGTCGCGCTAAGGCGGGCAGTCCGAGCGGCTGAACTCGCCCCACCTGAGGGCGCGAGCCAGCGTGGGGATGGCCCACCGCCGCGACGAGAGGAGGTCGACGGCGAGCACGAGATACCCGAGCGTCGCCGCGGCGCGGAGGGCGGCGCTCGGGGTCACGAGCTGAGCGCCGAAGAGGACGAGCATCAGCGTCGCGTCCCGTCGCTCGAGCTTCAGCGTCACCAGCATCGCCACCGCCAGCAGGCCCTGGCCCATGGTGAGCAGCAGCTCGACCTGCTCGCGCGCCAAGAGCGGCAGCGGCCCGACGCCGACCCCCGCCTTGTAGGCCAGCGGAAGGGTTCCCAGCGCGAGCGTCCATTGGCTCACGGCGGACGAGAGGAGCACGGCCACTGCCTGACCGGCCCGCTCGTGCGTGACGAGCACGAACGCGATCACGAGCTCGGGCATCTCCGTCGCCAGCGGCACGATCCACTGCACGAGCAGATACGGGCTGACCCCGATGGTGGTCCCGGTCAGGAGCACCGAGTGCGCGAACGGCTCGGCCGTGACCAGCACGGCCACCGCCGAGATCGTCATGATCCCGATGACCCAGCGCTTCCGCTCCTGCTCGGAGAGGTTGCCGAGCTCGGCCGCGATCCCGACCAGGTGCGGCGGCTCGGGGGAGCCGCTCGAGACGCGGTGCATGTACAGGCCGTAGAGGCCGAGCAGGACCAGGGAGTCCTGCCAGGAGAGGTGCCCGCGCAGCACGATCACGGGCGCATACAGAGACGCGGCCGCGATCACCGCCAGGTCGAGGCGCTTCCGCTTGTCGATTTCGACCGTGGTCACCGAAGGCCGCCCGCGTCGGGTGAGCACGAACGAGGCGAGCGCCGGCATGCCGACCGCGAAGCCGAGCAGCAGCCGCGTGCTGCCGGTGAGGCTGGCGGTGACGAACTCGACCTGACCGGAGAAGGCGAAGTAGACCTCGATGACGAACTCGGGGAGCACGGCGACGAACGCCACGCCCGCCACGGCAAGGCCGGGCGGCAGGTCGAGCTCGGCCGCCTCCGCCGCGGCGGCGAGCATGAACGCGGCGGCCATCACGGCGCCTCCGAAGACGATCAGGGCCATCGGCGGCGGAAGGTGCACCCCGCCGAGGCGCGCCAGGACGCCCGGGACGGTGCACGCGGCCATGAGCGCGAGCTTGGTCTGCCACGCGGGCCGCTCGGACATCGTGGCGACCGTGGTCGCGGGTCCCGCCGCTGTCCGGACCGCGCGGGCGGCTGCGGGCCGCGGGCGCGGCCGGTCGGAAGAGGGCCGCCAGACGGGCATGCGGCTCAGGCCGGCTGCACAAGTGAGACGACGGCGATGACGACGAAGACGACGATCGCGGCCCGGAGGGCGAGCGAGATCAGCCGCTCCGGCAGCATCGCGATCGGCTCGTAGTCACCGGTGGGGCGTGCGGCTCGCGCTTTTTCCTCGGCGTCGCTCTGAAGCTCATCGACGTTCGGCATGCTCAGGCTGTCGGCGGGATTGAACTCGATGTCGCCCCGGTCGATCGAGTGGCTGAAGAGCGCCCGCAGCGCGCTGATCGCGGAGCGGATCCTGCTCTCCGACAGGCCTCCGCGGGCGAGCGTCTCGACGAGCTCCTGGATGTCGCCCCGGCGGACGTCCGCGACGTCGCGATCGCCCAGGACCGGGGCCACGTGAAGCCTCAGGATGCCGGCCATGTCGCGGAGGGCGCTCGGCCGGTAGCGGCGGCCGCTGCGATTCAGCGCTCGTCCCTGCTCGGCCGCCTCTATGAAGTCCTCGATCGCCGCCGCCATGGTCACCGTGGTCTGCGGCGGAACGACGGCGCGCTCCGCGGTCGTCGTGGCGGACCTAGACGTGGTCGGCCTCCAGTCGTACGCCATCCGAAGACGGTACGGCGGGTATCCGCCCGGTTGAGAGGCGTCGGCGGTCGAGTGATCGGAAACGCCTCTCGGTGCGCCCGGAGTCCTCGACTACGTTCGCCGTGTGAGACGAGGTCTGGGAGCAGCAGCCGCCGGAGTCGCAGCGGCCGTGGCGATCGGCGCAGGAATACATCCGGGCGCGGCCGCCGCCGCGAGCCGGTGCGTCGGCGCCGAGGAGGCCCGTGTGCACGCCGCCGGAGACGACGCCCCGCTCCGGCTCACCGACGCGTTGTACAGGCGTCTTCTCACGCTCGAGGTCTCGCTCGACGGAGCGGACGGCTCACAGCTGCCCATCTCCATCGAGGAGGTCTGCGACGTGCCGCGCCGGCTGCGAAAGCAGGCCGCCCAGCTTGCCGGCGGCGACGGCGTAGCGCTGCTCCTCCCGCGGACGACCGTCTGGAAGGACGGGACCCAGGTCACCGCCGAGCACGTGGCGAGCGCGCTTGACGGCGCCGACACGGCATCCCTACGCGTTCGCCTGAAGCGCCCGCCGAGCTGGCGTGAGGACGAGGACGGCAACCCGGTGCCGACCTTCCGCACCGGGCGGATCGAGATCACGGATTGACGGCGTCCGCCTCACCACCGGGCGCCGAAGTCCGCGGTGTAGGTCGCCCCGTTCCGCCCCCCGGGGGGCGGAACCCCGAGCACGATGCCGATGCCAACGTCCCGGAAGGATGGGTGGAGGAGCACCTCGCGGTGCGGCGGGCTGTGCATCCACCCCGTGACGATCGTGGCCGGCGTGGCCGAGCCGCGCCACCAGGCGAGCGTCTCCCCCACGAGCCAGTTGCGGTGACCGGCGAGGTAGCCGGCACCACGAACCCGATGCGCCGGGCTGAGGCCCTCGGGCGTGTAGTGCGCGAAATAGCGTCGCCGCACCATGTCGCGGGAATGGCCGCGCGCCGCGCTCGACAGACGGGCGTTCAGCGTGAGCGTGGCCAGACCATGGGCGCGCCGGATCGAGTTGATCAGGCAGACGGTGGCCTGCGCCCTGTCGCCCGGGCTCGTATCGGCGGCCGCAGCGTGTGCGTGCTCGCACACGGCCGCGTGCGCCCCGGCTGTGGTGGTCGTGCCGAGCAGCGCGCTCGCGGCGATCGCGAGGATGGCAAGCCGGCGTCCGTTGCGGAACATCTTCCGAACGTACGAGCGAAGCCGAGCGTTCCCAACAGGCGTTGGCGGCCACGCGATAGGCCTCGCTTGTCACTGGCTGCTCGGGGAGCCGTTGCTCGTGCGCTCCCACATCTCGAGGTATGCCTCCGCCGAGTGGAAGAGCGTGCGCAGCGCGCGGCGACCGCCGGGCCGGCCTTGGACGTCCGCGATCAGGTCGGCCACGAGCCCGTAGTGGGCGACGCCGTCGGTGTTCAGGTCGAACACGCGGCGTCCCGTGCGCTGGCGGCGG
>DASUYU010000137.1:0-2595 GCA_036377235.1 Thermoleophilaceae bacterium | reverse complement strand
CAGCGCTTCATCGCGCGGCACGCGCGCACCGTGCTCATCGCCCTGGGCCTCACCGCGGCCGCCGGCACGGCCGTGCTGGGGACGCTCCGGCCCGGCGCGCTGTTCACCACGGCGCTGTTCGCCGTGATCGTCGCGGCCGTGGGCGGCCGCACGCTCGCCGCCAGCGCCTTCGGGCTCCAGTCCGCCCCCGACGACCGGGTCGCGATCAGCGGCATCCGGGCGGCGATGACCCAGCTCGGCTATTTCTCGGGCGCCGCCCTCGGCGGAGCCGCGCTGGCCGCCGGCGGATATTCCGCCCTCACGCACGTCCTGGCAGGGTCGTTCGTGCTCGCCGTCATCCCGCACATCGCCCTCCTCACGGCCGCCCACCGGCGCCGCCCGGCGCCCGTGCCGGCCTAGGAGTCATGGCTCCTTACGGTGCATATACTTACTTATCATGAGTAAGCAGACTGAGACGATGTTGCTGGTCCCGGTTGACGATTCGGTCGTCTTCCCGACCATGACAGTGACGCTGGCGATCGATGTCGGGACCGAGGAGCGCGTCGTTCTCGTCCCGCGCAAGGGCGACGAGTTCGCCTCGGTGGGCACGGTGGCCCAGGTGGCCGACCGCATCCGCCTCCCCGGAGGCGCCCGCGCGGTCGCCCTCGAGGGCGAGTACCGAGGCCGCATCGGCGCAGCGAGTACAGGACCCGACGGCGACCTCTACGTCGAGGTCGAAGCACAGCCCGACGAGCAGCCCGTCGATGGCAAGACACGCGAGCTCGAGCGCGAGTACCGCGCCGTGGTCGAGGAGCTCCTCGAGCTTCGCGGCGACGACGGCCGCGTGGCCGCGTTCGTCCGCTCGATCATCGAGCCCGGCGCGCTGGCCGATACCGCCGGCTATTCCCCCGACCTCACCTACGAGCAGAAGGTCGAGCTGCTGGAGATCCTCGACGTGACCGAGCGGCTCCGGCGCGCGCTCGAGCTCCAGCGCGAGCGCCTGACCGAGATGCAGGTGCGCCGCCAGATCCGTGACGACGTGCAGTCGGGCGCGGAGAAGCAGCAGCGCGAGTACTTCCTGCGCAAGCAGATGGAGTCGATCCAGAAGGAGCTCGGCGACGACGACGGCTCGGTGGTGGAGGAGTACCGCCAGAAGATCGCCGAGGCCGGCATGCCGGACGAGGTCCGCGAGCAGGCCGAGCGCGAGCTGAGCCGGTTCGAGCGCATGGGCGAGCAGTCGGGCGAGAGCTCGATGATCCGCTCCTACCTCGACTGGCTGATCGCGGTGCCGTGGTCGCAGCGCTCGGACGAGCGGCTCGACCCAGTGCACGCGCGTGAGGTGCTCGACGCCGACCACGCCGGGCTCGAGGACGTGAAGGACCGGATCGTGGAGTACATCGCCGTGCGGAAGCTCCGGCAGGAGCGCGGCATCGCGGAGGACAAGAAGTCAGGCGCCATCCTGACCCTGATCGGTCCGCCCGGAACGGGCAAGACCTCGATCGGCGAGTCGGTCGCGCGCGCGACCGGACGCGAGTTCGTCCGCATGTCGCTCGGCGGCGTCCGCGACGAGGCCGAGATCCGCGGCCACCGCCGCACGTACATCGGCGCCCTGCCGGGCCGGCTGGTACGCGCCCTCAGGGACGCCGGGACGATGAACCCGGTGATCATGCTCGACGAGGTCGACAAGGTCGGGGCCGACTGGCGCGGCGACCCGAGCGCGGCTCTGCTCGAGGTGCTCGACCCGGCGCAGAACCACTCGTTCCGCGACCACTACCTCGACGTGGAGCTCGACCTCTCGGAGGTCGTGTTCATCGCCACGGCCAACATGGCCGAGACGATCCCCGCGCCGCTGCTCGACCGCATGGAGGTCGTGCGCTTCGACGGGTACACGACAGAGGAGAAGGTCGCCATCGCCAGGGGCTACCTCTGGCCGCGCCAGCGCGACCGGAACGGCCTGCGCGATGACGAGGTCTCCATCGGAGACGACGTGCTCCGCTCCGTGGTCACCGAGTACACCCGCGAGGCGGGCGTCCGGAACCTCGAGCGCGAGCTCGGCACGCTGCTCCGGAAGACCGCGACGAAGATCGCGGCCGGCAAGGCCACCGCTCCGGTCGAGATCGACCTGGACGAGGTGCGCGACGCCCTCGGGCGGCAGCGCTTCTTCCAGGAGTCGGCCGAGCGGACGGCGATCCCGGGCGTGGCCACAGGCCTGTCCGTGACCGGCGCCGGCGGCGACGTGCTGTTCATAGAGGCCACCTCGATGCCGGCCCACCCGCCCAAGGAAAGCCTCGTGCTGACCGGACAGCTCGGCGACGTCATGAAGGAGTCGGCACGGATCGCGCTGTCGTACGTGCGCGGGCACGCCGACCAGCTCGGCATCGACGAGGACGCCTTCGACGGCCGCGAGTTCCACGTGCACGTGCCGGCGGGCGCCATCCCGAAGGACGGCCCGAGCGCGGGCATCACGATGACGACCGCGCTGGCGTCGCTCCTGAGCGGCCGCCCGGTGAAGCACACGGTGGGCATGACCGGCGAGGTCACGCTCCAGGGCCGGGTGCTGCCGATCGGCGGGCTGAAGCAGAAGGTGCTGGCCGCGCACGCGGCGGGGCTCACGGA
>DASUYU010000136.1:0-27458 GCA_036377235.1 Thermoleophilaceae bacterium | reverse complement strand
GCGTCGAGCGCGTCGACCTCGACGACCTGGCCATCCCGAGCTTCTCCAGCCGCACGATGGTGCTCAAGGGCATGCTCACCGCGCCGCAGCTGCCGCGGTACTTCCCCGACCTGCGCGACGAGCGCGTCGTGAGCCGGCTCGCGCTCGTGCACTCGCGCTTCTCGACCAACACCTTCCCCAGCTGGGAGCTGGCGCACCCGTACCGCATGCTCGCCCACAACGGCGAGATCAACACGCTGCGCGGGAACCGCAACTGGATGCGCGCGCGGGAGCTCCGGCTGGCCTCGCCGCTCTTCGGCGACGACATCGAGAAGGTCCGCCCGCTGCTCCGCGACGACATCTCGGACTCGGCCTCGCTCGACGGGCTGATGGAGCTGCTCGTGCTCGGCGGGCGCTCCGCCGCCCACGCCATGTCGATGCTGATCCCCGAGGCGCACCAGGGCCGCCCGGACCTGCCCGACGAGGTGCGCGACTTCTACGCCTACCACTCGTCGCTTGTCGAGCCCTGGGACGGCCCGGCGGCGGTGGGGTTCTCGGACGGCCGCGTGATCGGCGCGACGCTCGACCGCAACGGCCTCCGCCCGGGCCGCTGGCTCGTCACGAAGGACGGCTGGGTCGTGTTCGCCTCCGAGGCCGGCGTGATCGAGGTGCCGCCGGACCAGGTGGCCTCCAAGGGCCGCCTGCTGCCCGGGAAGCTCTTCCTGGTCGACCTCGAGCGCGACGCGATCGTGCCCGACACCGAGATCAAGCAGGACCTCGGCGCGCGCCGCCCGTACGGCAAGTGGCTCGCCGACCGCGTCGTGCGTATCGAGGACCTCCCGGAGAAGACCCCCCGCGTGCCGCGCGTGGAGCCTCTGCGAGCGAAGCAGCTGGCGCTCGGCTGGACCGAGGAGGATCTCCGCGTGACGCTCGTGCCGATGGCGCGCGACGGCGCCGAGCCCACCGGCTCGATGGGCAACGACACCGCCCTCGCCGTGCTGTCGGACATGCGCCCGGCGCTGTTCTCCTACTTCAAGCAGCTCTTCGCACAGGTCACGAACCCGGCCATCGACCCGATCCGTGAGTCGATCGTCATGAGCCTCGAGGCGGTGATCGGCCCGGAGATCAACCTGCTCGACGAGACGCCGGACCACTGCCACCAGCTCGTCATGCCGCAGCCGCTGCTGAGAAGCACCGAGCTCGAGAAGCTCCGCCAGGTCGACCACAGCGTCTTCGAGGCGCGCACGATCGACATGACCTGGCCGGCCGACGAGGGGGCCCAGGGGATGGAGCGGCGGCTCGAGGAGATGTGCGCCGAGGCCTCCGAGCTCGTCGAGCGCGGCGTGAACATCATCATCCTCTCGGACCGCAACCTGGGCGCCGAGCGTGTCCCGATGCCGGCCCTGCTGGCCACGGCCGCCGTGCACCACCACCTCGTGCGCGAGGGCACACGCCTCCAGATCGGCCTCGTGGTCGAGACCGGCCAGGCCAAGGAGATCCACCACGTGGCCTGCCTGATCGGCTACGGCGCGGCCGCTGTCAACCCGTACGTGATGTTCGAGTCGCTGTACGCGCTCCACCGCGAGGGACGGCTGCCGGAGGGGATGGCTCCGGACGAGGCCGTGGCCCGCGCCATCAAGGCGATCGGCAAGGGCCTCCTGAAGATCCTCTCGAAGATGGGGATCTCCACGATCCGCTCCTACACGGGCGCCCAGATCTTCGAGGCGATCGGGCTGGAGAAGGCGCTCGTGGACCGCCACTTCACGGGCACGCCGTCGCGCGTGGGAGGCGTGGGTATGAACGTGCTCGCCTGGGAGTGCCTCGACCGGCACGCGCGCGCGTATCCCGCGGCGAGCTCCGAGCTCCTGCCTGCGGGCGGCATCTACGCGTGGCGCCGCGACGGCGAGTTCCACGGCTGGAACCCCGAGACGATCGCGACGCTCCAGCAGGCCGCGCGCGAGGAGGGCGGCGCGGAGGCGTACGAGCGCTTCGCCACCTACGTGAACGAGGTCGCGGTCCCGAAGTCCTCGCTGCGCGGTCTCCTCAGCTTCAGGGAGGCGCCCGAGCCGCTGCCGCTCGACGAGATCGAGCCGGCGGTCGAGATCGTGAAGCGTTTCAAGTCCGGCGGCATGTCGCTCGGCGCGCTGTCGCCCGAGGCGCACGAGACGCTCGCCGCCGGCATGAACCGGCTGGGCGGGAAGTCGAACACCGGCGAGGGCGGGGAGGACCCGGCGCGGTTCGCCGACGACCGCCGCTCGTCGATCAAGCAGGTGGCCTCGGGCCGCTTCGGCGTGACCGTGAACTACCTGGTGAACGCGGACGAGCTCCAGATCAAGGTCGCCCAGGGCGCCAAGCCCGGCGAGGGCGGCCAGCTGCCGGGGCACAAGGTCGACCGCTACATCGCGCGGCTGCGCCATTCGACCCCCGGCGTGGGCCTGATCTCGCCGCCGCCTCACCACGACATCTACTCGATCGAGGACCTGAAGCAGCTGATCTACGACCTCCGCTGCGCGAACCCGCGCGCGCGGGTGTCCGTGAAGCTGGTGTCGGAGGTCGGCGTGGGCACGGTAGCGGCGGGCGTGGCGAAGGCGAACGCCGACCACGTGGTGATCGCGGGCCACGACGGTGGCACGGGTGCCTCGCCGCAGGCGTCGATCCAGCACGCCGGCATCCCGTGGGAGATCGGCGTCGCGGAGACCCAGCAGACGCTGCTCCGCAACGACCTCCGCTCCCGCATCCTCGTGGAGGCCGACGGCCAGATGCGCACGGGTCGCGACGTGGTGATCGCGGCGATTCTCGGCGCCGACGAGTACGGCTTCTCCACGGCCCCGCTGATCGCGCTCGGCTGCATCATGATGCGCGTCTGCCACCTGAACACCTGCCCGGTGGGCGTGGCGACCCAGGACCCCGTGCTCCGCGAGCGCTTCGAGGGCCAGCCGGAGCACGTCGTGAACTACCTCTTCATGGTGGCCGAGGAGGCGCGCCGCATCATGGCGAGCCTGGGCGTGCGCACCATGGAGGAGCTGATCGGCCGCACCGACCTGCTCGACGCGGAGCACGCCGCGGAGCACTGGAAGGCGCAGGACCTGGACCTGCGCGCGCTGCTCGCCGTGCCCGACAACGTCGAGCCGGACGCGCCGCGCCGCTGCGTACGCCGCCCCGACCCGGTCCTGTACGACTCGATCGACGTGGACCTGCTCCAGCTCTGCCGGCCCGCGGTCGAGGAGGGCAGGCCCGTGCGGCTCGAGCGCCGCATCGAGAACAAGAACCGCGCTGTGGGCGGCCTCCTGTCCGGTGAGATCGCGCGCGTGCACGGCGAGGACGGCCTGCCCGAGGGCAGCATCCACGTGTCGCTCACGGGCTCGGCCGGCCAGAGCTTCGGCGCCTGGCTGGCGCGCGGGGTGGAGCTCGTGCTCGACGGCGACGCGAACGACTACTGCGGCAAGGGGCTCTCCGGCGGCACGATCGTGGTCCGGCCGCCGCAGGGCGCGGCGTTCGCCGCTGAGCACAACGTGATCGTCGGTAACACGGTGCTGTACGGCGCCACGTCCGGCCGGGCGTTCTTCCGCGGCCTCGCGGGCGAGCGCTTCGCCGTCCGCAACTCGGGCGCGGTCACGGTGGTGGAGGGGCTCGGCGACCACGGCTGCGAGTACATGACCGGCGGCCGCGTGGTCGTGCTCGGCCCGACCGGGGTCAACTTCGCGGCCGGGATGAGCGGCGGCATCGCGTATGTGTATGACGCCGACGGCGGCTTCCGCGGGCGGTGCAACACCGAGCTGGTCGGGTTCGACGCCATCACGCCCGACGAGAGCGAAGAGCTGCGCGGCTGGGTCGAGGAGCACCGCGAGCGCACCGGCTCGACCGTGGCGGATCGCCTGCTCGACGACTGGCAGGCCACGCTCAACCGGGTCGTCAAGGTCATGCCGCACGACTACAAGCGCGCGCTGGCCGAGCAGCTCGCGGCCGAGGGCGAGGCCGAGGTGGCCGCCGCCGCGGCCGGTCCGGCGGCCACCCCCGGGTACGCGGCCGGGGGACCGATCTAGTCCGCCATGGGTGAGCTGGGCGCATTCCTCCGCCTCGAGCGGGTCGGCTTCGAGAAGCGCGACCCGGGCGAGCGCGTGCACGACTACCGCCAGTACTTCGCGCTGCCCGACGACCGCACGCTTCGCGACCAGGGCGCGCGCTGCATGGACTGCGGCGTGCCGTTCTGCCATGAGGGCTGCCCGCTGGGCAACCTGATCCCGGACTGGAACGACCTCGTGTACCGGGACCACTGGCGCGACGCGCTCACGAAGCTCCACGCCACCAACAACTTCCCCGAGTTCACCGGGCTGATCTGCCCGGCGCCGTGCGAGTCCGCGTGCGTGCTCGACATCAACGACGACGCCGTGACGATCGAGCAGATCGAGCTGGCGATCGTGACGCGCGGGTTCGAGGAGGGCTGGATCGAGCCCGACGCGCCCGAGCTGCGCACCGACCGCACCGTGGCGGTGGTGGGCTCGGGACCGGCCGGCCTCGCCGTGGCCGCGGAGCTGAACAAGCTCGGACACACCGTCACCGTCTACGAGCGCGACGAGGCGCCCGGCGGCCTGCTGCGCTTCGGCGTGCCCGACGCCAAGCTCGAGAAGTGGATCATCGACCGGCGCGTGAAGCTGCTCGAGGACGAGGGCGTCCGGTTCGAGTGCAATGTCGACATCGGCAGCGACCTGGAGGCCGGCGAGCTGCGCGGAAACCACGACGCGGTCGTCGTGGCGATCGGCTCACGCGTGCACCGCGACCTTGACGTGCCCGGCCGCGAGCTCGCGGGAGTGCACCTCGCGATGGACTACCTGTACCAGCGCAACCGCGCGGTCGCGGCGATGGAGGGACGCGACCACCGGCAGACGCCGCCCGGCCGCGTGATCAGCGCCGTCGGCAAGCGCGTGGTGGTGGTCGGCGGGGGCGACACCGGCATGGACTGCATCTCGAACGCGCTGCGCGAGGGCGCCGAGGACGTGCTCCTGCTCGACGTGTACCCGCCGCTCCCGGACGACGGGCGCCCGCCAGGCACGCCGTGGCCATTGCCGCCCAAGCGCACCGGCACCACCTACGCGCTGGACGAGGGCGGCGAGCGCCGCTTCGGCACCCAGGTGACCGCGCTGCGCGGGCACGACGGCCGCGTCACGGGCGTGAGCGGCCGGCGCGTGGAGGGCACCTCGTCGCGCGACCTGCACGCGGTGCCGGGGAGCGAGTTCGAGGAGCGCGCGGAGCTGGTGCTGATCGCGATCGGGTTCAACCATCCGGAGCACGAGGGCGCCGTCCAGCAGCTCGGGCTCGACCTCGACCGTCGCGGAAACGTGAAGGCGCCCGTGTACGGCACCAAGATCGAGGGCGTGTTCGCCTGCGGCGATGCCCGCACCGGCCAGTCGCTCGTGGTGACCGCGATCGCGGAGGGCCGCCGCTGCGCGCGCGTGGTGGACCAGTACCTGGGCGGCTCCGGCGAGGCACGCCGCGTCCGGCCGGAGGCGATGTTCGCCTACGAGGACGGCGACCCGCACTCGCTTCGCCACCAGGCGGAGATCGCGCGCACGGTCACCGTCGGCGACGCCTTCTGGACCGGCCCGCGCGACGAGCGCTGAGATGCCCACCGCGTTCGTCACCGGCGGATCCGGCTTCGTGGGAGGCGCGCTGATCGAGCGGCTCCGCCGCGAGGGCTGGGACGTGCGCGCGCTGGCCCGCTCGGAGCAGGCGGCCGGGCGCGTGCGCGAGCTCGGCGCCGAGCCGGTGATGGGCGACCTCACGGACCGCGACTCGCTGCGAGCCGGCGCGGAGGGCGCCGAGGTGGCGTTCCACGCCGCCGCCAAGGTCGAGGACTGGGGCGACCCGGCGGACTTCGAGCGCCTGAACGTGCAGGGCACGGGCAACGTCGTGGAAGCGTGCCGGAAGGCCGGCGTGCGCCGGCTCGTGCACGTGGGCACCGAGGCGGCCCTGATGGCCGGGCAGCCGCTCGTGAACGTGGACGAGACGGCGCCGCTCCGGCCCGACTCGCCCTCGCTGTACCCGTCCTCGAAGGCGCGTGCCGAGGAGATCGTGCGCGCGGCGAACGACGACGGGCTCGAGACGGTCGTCGTGCGGCCGCGGTTCGTGTGGGGTCGCGGGGACACCAGCCTGCTCCCGGCGATCCTCGAGCTGGTGAAGTCCGGCCGCTTCCGCTGGGTCGGGGGCGGGCGCCAGCTCACCGCCACGACCCACATCGACAACACCGTCGAGGGCCTGTGGCTGGCCGGCACGCGGGGGCCCGCCGGCGGCGTGTGGTTCGTCACCGACGGGGAGCCCGTCGAGTTCCGCGCGTTCCTCACGGCGCTGGTGGGAACCCAGGGCGTGGAGATCCCCGACAAGTCGGTGCCGCCCCGCGTCGCGAACAGCGCCGCGCGCGCCTCCGAGTGGCTGTGGCGCCACCTGAAGCGGCCCGGCACCCCGCCGCTCACCCGCTTCGCCGTCTGGGTCAGCTCTCAGGAGTGCACGATCGACATCTCGCGGGCCGAGCGCGACCTCGGCTACCGGCCCGTGAAGACGCGTGAAGAGGGCCTGGCCGAGTTCCCGTCGCGCGCCGGCTAGCCGCGGTCGAAGACGACCTCGACGCTCTCGAACGGCCGGCCGGGCGCCTCGCCGCCCGCGTCGGCCGGCACCGGCACCACGGTGACGGTCAGCTCGCCGCCTTCCCCGAGCGCCCTTCGCAGTGCCGCCTGGTCGGGCCTCACCCGCTTCTCGATTGGCGCGGCGGGCGGCCCGTCGGGGCCTCTGGCTCGCTTCTCCTCGGCGAGCCCAGCCGGCGGGTGCTCGCCGTACCCGTACACGTGGAAGGAGCCCGCGTAGCCCGCCTCCGGAGTGGTGGCGGTCGTCTCGTCGGCGTCCGGGCGGTTCAGGAAGACGCGCCCCTCGAAGGAGGGCCCGGCCTGCTCGACGCCGCGGAACACCAGGTCGGCGCGATCCGCGTCACGGAACGAGCTCACCGAAATCGGCGGAGATGTGTAGGTATCCATTTACTTTCCTACAGCAATCGAGGATACTCCGAAGACTCGCACCGCCAAGGAGGGGCAATGGCAAACGGAATCGTAGTCCGGCCCAGCGCGGAGCATGCGAACGTGGCGGCCCTTGCCGACGCCTACCAGAAGATGCAGGCAATCTCGGCGTCGGACAACCGCAGCTGGGTCTACTGGGCCGAGTTCCACGGCTTCAACCGCTACGAGTGCTGGCATCACGCGCGATCCGGTCCTGGGACCGGGCAGCTGTTCCCGTACGACCTGTTCCTGCCGTGGCACCGCGCCTACCTGTCGTTCTTCGACAACGCCGCGCGCGACCAGAACGAGGACGCGATCCTGCCGTGGTGGGACTGGACCGACAGCCAGTCGCATGCGAGCGGCCTCCCGGCCGCCTACACGGGCGGCGGCCAGTCGCTCCAGAGCGGGCCGATGCCCGCCATCAACGGTGAGGCGGAGCGCAGGACGACGCGCAACCCCGGCCAGCCCGGCGCTCTGCCGACCGTCGCGCAGATCTACGACGACGTCACCGGCATCATCGCCCTGACCGACTTCCGCGACTTCTCCAACCAGCTACAGGACGTGCACGACCGCATCCACGGCTGGGTGGGCGGCGACATGGGCTCCATCGGGACATCGGCGTTCGACCCGGTCTTCTGGGCGCACCACGCCATGATCGATCGCATCTGGTACCAGTGGCAGCTCCGCCACGGCGTGAACAACATTCCGCCGGAGTACCTCGGCCTCGCGCTGTTCCCCGGGCTCACTGTCCAGCAGGTGCTCGACGTGCACGCGCTCGGATACGACTACGCGACCGGCGCCGTGGCCGGCGGGACCGGCGACACCGAGGTGCCGCACGGTGTGGGCGGCGCGGACGCCGACTCCGGCGACATGCCCACGGAGGGAGAGACCGAGGAGCCGACTCCGACGACCGAGGGGGAGAAATACGAGTCGGCTTCGCTCGACGTCGGCGCGCTCGACACGGACATCTACCGCGCGGACATCGAGTTCTACGAAGTGGACCACGCGGGGGCCTCGTACGAGGGGCGGGTATATCTGAACAACCCCGACGCCGACGCGGGCACCGCCAGGACGGCCGAGGCCGGGTACGCCGGCTCGTACCACGTCTTCGGGCACGGCGGCTGCCTCGGCGACGAGGGGCATTGCGACGTCGAGCCGCGGCGCCCGTATGACCCGCGCCCGGCGCACCCGCTGACGAAGGCGAAGAAGGTGGTGCGCGCGACGGACGCGGTCAGGGCGGCGATCGAGCGAGGCGGCAACGCAAAGGTCACCGTCGTGCCGATCGTGGAGCCGCTCCCCTACGCCAACGTCAAGAAGGAGTACATCGATACCCCCGTGGACATCGGCTACGTCCGGATCGTCACCTACCGCTGAGCGGCGGCGCGCGAGCCCACCAGGCTGACGAAGAAGAGGCTGAAGCGGCCGATCGAGATCTCGTCGCCGTCCTCCAGCTCACCGAGCTCGACTCGCTCGCCGTTCTTGAACACGCCGTTCAGGCTGCGGTCGTCCAGGATGCGGGCGCCGGCCTCGTCCCGGTAGAGCAGCGCGTGGCGGCGCGACACCGTCGGGTCGTCGAAGCGCACATGCGCCGAGAGGCTCCGCCCGATCCGCGTCCACCCGTCCTGCAGCGGGAACACCCGCACGCGGTCGTCGTCCTCGAACGCCAGGTAGTCACCGTCCCGGACCAGGGCCTCGCGGGCCTCGGCCAGCCAGTCGGGGGCTCCCTCGACCTCGTGGCGCATCGGCGGGTGGGCCGAGTCGCCGAACAGCGAGGCGCGCCTGAAGCTCTCGCCTCCGCACTCGGGGCATTCGGGCACTGGGTCCCGCTCGTGCAGAGCCACGGCGAATCCGCAGGAGTCGCATCGGAAGGACCCGGCACCCGCCAGCGTGCCGGCGTTGAAGGCTTCCATTTCGATCTCTCTCCTCAGGGGGTGGGGCAGTAGATGGTAACGCTGGATACGAACTCGCCAAGAGCAATATGCGGTAATAGCGGGCTTTTTTGCAAGGTGAAGGGCTTTTCCCGCGCATCCCGAACCCCTTTTCATGCCAGACCTGGCCTCACTCCTCGTCCGAAGCAGCATCGGCGCGCTGCTCCCGAGCGGGTCCGAATGCGGCGATTGCCACCGCACTCCGCTTGCCGGCGAGCGCATGCACGAGCTGAACGGCGGGCGGACGCTCTGCGACCTCTGCTTCGCCGGACTGCCCGAGGAGCGCCGGGTCGCGGTGCGCACCGAGCGCGTGCACGTGAGCGAGCGCAGGCTCGCGGTCGTGCCCCGCGCCGCCTAGCGGCTGTCGCCCGGCAGGTACGATCCGCCCGCATGCGCGAGGTCTCCGTATCGGCGATCATCTCGGCGCCTCGCGAGGAGGTGTTCGATTTCGTGGCGGACCTCGCCGCGCGCCCCTCGTTCACGGAGCACTTCATGGACGACTATCGGCTCGCGCGCGTGCAGCCGGTCGGGGTGGGCGCCGCCGCCCGCTTCAAGCTCGACGCGCCGCTCGCGAACGAATACGCGGAGCTGACCATCACGAGGGCGGACCGGCCCCGGCAGATCATCGAGGAGATCCGGTACGGCCGGCGCGGGCGCAACCGGTCCGTGGCGGTGTACGACTTCTCGCGCGAGTCCGCGAACGTGACGCGCGTCGAGCTCACGACGTTCAGCGAGCCGGCGACGATGGTCGACCGCCTCAAGGAGATCGGCGCCGCGGGCTGGCTCAGGAGGAAGACGAACAAGGCGCTCGATCGCCTGCGGATGGTGTTCGAGGAGCCGGACCGGGTGGAGTTGAAGCGTGCGACCATCGCGGGCTACGAGCCCGAGAAGGCGGCCCGCTTCGGAGCGTATGCCGGGATGGACCCGGCCCGCCGGTCGAGGCTCTGAGGCCCGGACTAATATGCCCGCCCGCATGCCTCGCCGTGTCCTCGTGCTGCTCTGCCTGGCCGCCCTGGCGGCCGGCGCGGCCGCCTGCGGCGAGGCGGACACCAAGCAGGGCGTGGACGAGGCGGCCCGCGAGGGGCTCGCATTGCCCCTGGACGGCATCGAATACAACGTCTTCATCACGCGCGAGCTGAACCCGCGCATCACGCCGGACAAGTCGTACGTCGAGCCCGGCACGGCGCCGGACGCCACCCACACCCTCTACGGCGTGTTCCTCCAGGCGTGCAACCGCGGCGAGGACTCGGCCCAGACGGCGGAGCGGTTCACGATCGTGGACAACCAGGGCAACAAGTTCGAGCCCCAGCCGCTGCCGGAGAGCAACGACTTCGCCTATCAGCCGAAGGTCCTCTCACCGGAGGAGTGCATCCCCGAGAAGGGGAGCGTGGCCCAGCTCGGCCCGACGGCCGGCTCGATGCTGCTGTTCCGGCTGCCGCTGGCGAACACCGAGTACCGGCCGCTCGAGCTCGAGATCGAGGGCCCGGGCGGCGGCAACCACCTCACGTTCAAGCTCGATATCTAGCCCGGTTTCAGGGAGTCGCCGCGTCCAGCACGACGCGCGCGGCCGGGGCTGCCGTGGCGCCGCCGGCGCCCGCTCGCACGAGCATCACCGCCACCACGATCTTCGGATGACGGGCGGGCGCGTATGAGGTGAACCAGGCGTCCGTGTTCTCCGGATCCGGCGGCAGCGTCTCGCCCGTCTCCGGGTCGCGCGTGTCCTCGAGCTCCGCCGTGCCGGTCTTGCCGGCCACCTTCGTGTCGGGCAGCGCCGCGGCAACCCCGGTGCCGTAGGCCACCACGTCGACCATCATCGAGCCGACCGTCCGCGCCACCCGCCGCGACGTGACCCGCTCGCCTCGCGGCCGTCGCGTGGGCGAGAGCGTCGGCGGGAAGCGCACCCCGCGCATCGCGATCGTCTGGGCCACGGACGCCATCTGGAGCGGCGTGGCGAGCGTCTCGAACTGGCCGATCGCGGTCGAGGCCACCTCGAGCGGGGTGTCGATGTCGGCGGCGGGCGGGAGCGTGCTCGGCACCTCGCCGGGGATCGTGGCCTTCGCGTTCCACCCGTAGCGCTCGGCGGCATCCACGAGCGGGCCGGCCTCGATCTTCAGGCCCAGCGGCGCGAACACCGAGTTGCACGAGTGGGCGAACGAGTCGCGGAAGGTGCCCCCGCACGACTCGCCGTTGGCGTTCTCCAGCTCGACGCCGTCCACGACCGCGTGGGTCTCCACCGGGAACTCCGTCGAGGGCTTCACGATGCCCCGCTCCAGCGCGGCCGTGGCGGTCACGATCTTGAACGTCGACCCCGGCGGCTGCGGAGCGGAGAACGCGATGCCGGCGAGTGCGCGCACCTCCCCGGTCCGCGGGTCGAGCGCCGCCACGCCGCCGAGCCGGCCGGCCAGCCCGATCACCGCCGCCTCCTGGAGGCGCGTGTCGATGGTGGTCTCCAGCGGGCGCGCGGGGCGCGGCTTGGCGCGGGCGAGCACGCGCCCGCCGGCCACCAGCTCGCCGCCGGGCCGCCCCCGCAGGCGCTGCTCGAACACCTCCTCCAGCCCCGTCTGTCCCACCGGCCAGTCCTCCGGGAACCCGCGGGCGTAGAGCGCGAGCCGCTCCTGCGCCGTCTCCTCGGCCTCCATGCGCCCCGCGATCGAGTCGGCTATGCCCGCGAGCGGCGAGGTTCGCGAGGGCGCCGGCCCCTCGGCGAGCACCTTCCCGTCGCGGGACCGGATGGTCGCGCGCCTCGGCGGCAGGCTGGCGCGCGTGATCCGCTCGCCCGGGCCGAGCTCGGGGAACACGAGCCCGGGAGACCAGCTCACGTGCTCGCCGGACACCGGGATCCGCAGGTCGCCGCGCAGGGCGCCGAACACACGCGTCTCGACAACGACCGGCACTGTCACGGTGTCGCCGTCCACCCCGTCCGGGTCGCCCGGGTCGATTCTCGTCGCCGTGGCCGTCGCGGCGGCGCGCCGGTACTCCCGGCGGAATTCCGGCAGCGGGTGGTGCGCCCGCGAGTCGGGGGTGAGAAGCCGGTGCATGGCGCGGTAGTCGCCGCGCTGCCACGCCTCGGCGAAGCGCGTGGCGGTGCGCTCGGCGGTGCTCTCGGTGGCGCCGCCGACCATCATCCCGGCGATCAGGGAGACAGCCGCGAGGCCGCCGATGGTGGGCAGGGCGCGATGAGTGATGCGCCGCCGGCGCGCTGGGGGGATGCTCTTCACCTGGGGGGAGGTGGTTCCGCCTGGGGGAAGTGGTTCCACCTGGGAGAACCGGGCTCGATGGTAGTCCCGCGTACCCGGACTCGCGCGGGATAGCCTGCGGGCTCCTTGACCGGCCTCGACTGGATCATCATCGCCTTCACCGTCCTGATGGCGGTCTGGGGCTTCGGCCAGGGGCTGATCGCCGGCGGCCTGGCGCTGGTCGGCTTCGCGCTTGGCGCGTTCCTCGGCTCGCGGCTCGGGCCGGTGCTCTTGAGCGACGGGTCGCACTCGCCCTATGCGCCGCTCGTGGCCCTGCTCGTCGCGCTGATGCTGGGCGCGGTGTTCGCCTCCGTCCTCGAGGTGGCGGGCTTCCACCTGAGAGGCCGGCTGCCGGAGGAGCTCGGCGTGGCGGACGGCGTGGGCGGCGCGGTGCTGGTGGCCTGCCTCGGGCTCTTCCTCGTGTGGATCGCAGGCGCGGTGGCGCTCCAGACGCCCGGCACACGCGAGCTGCGCGAGCCGATCCAGCGCTCCGAGATCCTCCAGAGGCTGAACGCCGCGCTGCCGCCGTCGGGGCCGATCCTGCGGGCGCTCGCGCGCTTCGACCCGTTCCCCGCGATCCGCGGCCCGGCCGCGAACGTGCCGCCCCCGAACTCGAAGATCGCCCGCGATCCCGACGTGCGGGCGGCCGGCCGGAGCGTGGTGCGCGTGCTCGGGACCGCGTGCGGCCTCGGTGTCCAGGGGAGCGGCTGGGTCGCCCGCCGGGGGATCGTGGTCACGAACGCGCACGTGGTCGCGGGCCAGGACGACACCACGGTCCAGCTCGGCGGCGACGGGCCGTCCGTGGACGCCCAGGCCGTCTGGTACGACCCGCAGAACGACCTCGCGATCCTGCGCGTGCCGGGGATCGGCGAGGCGCCGCCGCTGGGCCTGAACGTGGACGCGAAGCCGGGAACGTCGGCGGCGGTCCTGGGCTTCCCGGAGAACGGCCCGTACGACGTGCAGCCCGCGCGGCTCGGCCAGACCGCGGCCGTGATCACCCAGGACTCCTACGGGCGCGGACCCGTGCAGCGCACGATCACGTCGCTGCGCGGCCTCGTGCGCCACGGGAACTCCGGCGGACCGGTCGTGGACGGGTCCGGACGGGTGGTGGCCACGGTGTTCGCCGCGGCAGCGAGCCGCGGGCGCGCGGGCTACGCCGTGCCGGACTCGATCGTGCGCAGCGCGCTCGGCCGCGCCCGGGGCGCGGTCGACACCGGGCCCTGCGCGCAGTAGGGCTGCCCCGGCTAGAGCTTCGCGATCGCCTTGTCGAGGTCGTCCGAGCGTGTGCGGATCAGATCCTCGGCGTGGCCGCGCAGCTTGGCGAGGTTGCCCTCGCGCGCGTCGTCGAGGTGGTCGCTCGCGAGCGTGAGCTCCACCTGGAAGCGCCAGTAGGCATCCGCCGGAAGGACTCGCTTCAGCTGGTAGTTCACGGCGTCCGACACACCGTCGAACACCACGTCGAGGATCGGCCTCGCCCAGCGCGCGAGACCCCAGTCCTTGATCTCGTCGAAGTCGCGCTTGTGCGTCCGCTCGCCGGTCCCGAGCGAGACGAGCATGACCTCCTTCGGCGAGACGGTGTTCAGCGCCTCGGCGAGGGCGCACATCGCCGGATTGGTCGCGAAGACACCGCCGTCCACCAGTGCGCGCTCGCCCGACTCGACCGGCTCGAAGTAGGTGGGGGCAGCCGCGGTGGCGCGCGCGACGACCGACAGCGGGAAGTCGTCGTCCGGCGAGGCCTTCGCGTCCGTCGTCTTGAAGAAGTACGGGCCGGGCTCGTTCGTGTCGTAGGAGGGCGCGATGATGTCCGGCCGCGTCTGGGAGAGCAGCTTCTGCCTGAGGAACCGCTCGAGCGCGTCATCGAGGGCGGCACCGTCGTACTTCTCGTCGAGCAGGCCGTCCGCGCTCCGGATCCGCTGGAAGAGCGATCGGCTGAAGATGTCCGGACCCTCGTCCTCGTACAGCTTGACCAGCTCGGACGCCGGGAGCGGATCGGGCGCGCACAGGGCGCAGGCGATGATGCCGCCGGTCGAGGTTCCGGCGATCAGGTCGAACATCTCCCACACCCGCCGGCCGGCGCGCCGCTCGATCTCGGTGAGGACTATCGCCGGGATCAGGCCGCGGATTCCCCCGCCGTCGATGGCCAACACGCGCATTCCGGGCACCGTAGTCGCTACAACTGTGGCGGTGCGTGCCGCTCTCGTGATTGCGCTGTGTTGCGCCGTCGGGCTTGCCGGAACCGCGCTTGCGCGGCCGTCGCAAGACCCGCAACCGCCCGCCGAGAATCCCTGCATCGGGCCGAAGGCGCGGCAGCTGCTGTGCCCCGACCTCACGATGCGGCAGCCGTGGGGCATGTACGTCGAGAGCTCCGGAGGGCACACGCGGCTGCACGCCGGCAACTCGATCGACAGCATCGGGAAGGGCCCGGCCGAGTTGTTCGGCACCCGCATCGGACCGACCTTCATGCGCGCCAGGCAGCGGATCTACAAGCGCGGCGGCGGGAAGATCGGGGTGGCCACCGACGGCCGGCTTCAGTTCAAGTTCGCGCACCTGAGCCGGTATTGGTGGAAGTTCTACAACGCGGCCCGCTTCGAGCTCTGGCGCGTGGACGCGGACGGGAAGCGCACCAAGCTCGTGCGCACTGGGCCGAAGGTCGCGTACTGCCTGCGCGACCTCGTGCACACCCGGCCGGCGCTGCCGCACTCGCCTCGCTTCGCGCACTACCCGGCCTGCAGCAACAGCTCGCGGGCTCAGCACGTCACGCTCGGCACCTCGGTGGGCTGGTCGGATGTCTACCCGCCCACCTATCCGGAGCAGTGGATCGACGTGACCGGCCTGCTCGGCTGCTTCGCGTACGCGCACATCGCGGATCCGAACAACCGCGTCTACGAGTCGAACGAGGACAACAACGAGGCGCAGCTGATCATCCGCCTGCCGTTCCACCCGCGCGACCGGCGCGACGGCTGCCGCGGGCCGGACCGCGGCCGGGCCTATCCCGGCTACGGCGGGTACTAGCCCTCAGCGCGCCACATGGATGCCGAGCGCCCTCGGCACCGCGCACAGCGCGCGGGTGATGGGGCCGGGCCGCTCCCCGCGCTCGTAGGCCTCCTCCCGCCGCAGGAACGCTCGCCTGACCACGTTCCCGCCCAGCCAGGCGAGCGGCTCGGGAGGCACCCAGGCGCCGGCCTCCGAGCCGACCAGGGGGAGGCTCGACCAGCGGTCGCGGCGGTCGAGCGCGAGCGACGCCAGCGCGCGCCCCGCGAGGTGCGTGGGGCCCACGCCGTTGCCCGTGAAGCCGAGCGCGAAGTGCACGGGGCCGGACGAGAGCGTGTCGATCTGGGGGATGTGGCTCGGCGACACGTCGATCGGGCCGCCCCAGGCGTGGGTGATCCGGCGGCCCTCGAGCGCCGGGAAGATGCGGAGCAGGTGCCGGTGCGTAGCGGCGACCACGTCGCCGTCCACCTCGATCCGGCCGTTCACGCGGCTGCCGTACGCGAGCCGGCCGCCGCCCCAGCCGAACGCGATCCGGCCGTCGCGCGTCGTGCGGAAGTAGTGGAGGAGCGTGCGGCCGTCGGTGATGCACTCGCCGCCCGTCCAGCCGAGCCGCTCGATCACGTCGGGCACCGGCTCCGTGAGCACGATGTGGGAGGAGGTCACCGACAGGCGCGAGCGGAGCGGGCGGAAGGAGCGGGCGGACGGGCCGACGGCGAGGACCGCGGCTTTCGCGCGCACCGATCCGCCCTCCGTACGCGCGGTGACCGAAGCAGCAGCATCGAGGGAGACCACCCGGGAGTTCTCGAAGATCTCCACTCCGCGCTCCAGCAGGCGGTCGCGCAGGCCGAGTGACAGGCGCGCCGGCTGCACGGTCGCGAAGTCGGGCACGCGCACGCCGCGCCGGAACACGGGGGAGTCCACCCGCTCGCGGATCTCCTCCGCGGTCATGTCGCGCACCGCGTCCGGCCTGCCGAGCGCGCGGGCGGCCTCGATCGCCTCGAGGCCCATGTCGTCGAACGCCTCGCCGGTCGAGACGCCCAGGTAGCCGGACTGGTCGAACCACGCGTCCACGCCGTTCTCGTCGCACCACGTGCCGATCGCGGTCACCGTTTCGCTCGACGCGTCGAGCAGCGAGCGCGCGGCGTCGTCCCCGAAGCGGGCGCGGAGCGCGGGCGCGCTGAACCACATCGATTCGCAGAACCCGCCGTTTCGCCCGCTCGGCCCGTGCCCGCACACCCCGCCCTCCAGGAGGAGGACACGGATGCCGGGCTCCGAATCGAGCAGGTGCCAGGCAGTCCACATCCCCGTATAGCCGCCTCCAACGACGACCACGTCGGCGCTCCGGTCCCCCTCGAGCGCGGGCCGCGGAATGGCGCCGCCGGCCTCCTCCAGCCACCATCCGGTCGAACTGTGGGAGGCGATATGCGTACCCTGATCCCTGATGGCGAAGACCCTAGTAGTCGCTGAGAAGCCCTCGGTCGCGCGCGACCTGGCATCGACGCTGCCCGGATCCTTCAAGCAGTCGAAGGACAAGACGCACCTCGAGACCCAGGACGGCTCCACCGACGATGGGGGCTACATCGTCACGTGGGCGGTGGGTCACCTGGTGGGCCTGGCGCCGCCGGACGAGTACGACCCGAAGCTGAAGAAGTGGCGCTTCGCCGACCTCCCGATCCTGCCCGAGAAGTTCAAGCTGATCCCGAACGACGAGCGCGCCGGCAAGCAGCTGCGCGCGATCCACAGGCTCATGGCGGACGACGCCGTGGACCAGATCGTCAACGCCTGCGACGCCGGGCGCGAGGGCGAGCTGATCTTCGCGTACGTGTACGACCTCGCCCCGGTGCAGAAGCCGGTCCAGCGCCTGTGGCTGTCCTCGATGACTAAGACGGCCATCCGCGAGGCGTTCGAGCACCTGCGCCCGGCCGAGGAGCTGCACTCGCTGGAGGAGGCTGCCCGCTCCCGCTCGGAGGCCGACTGGCTCGTGGGCATGAACGCCACGCGCGCGGCCTCGATCCGCCTCCGCGCGGCGTTCGACGGCGCGGTCTCGCTCGGCCGCGTGCAGACGCCCACGCTCGCCCTGGTGGCGCGGCGCGAGGAGGAGATACGCAACTTCGTTCCGGAGCCGTACTGGCTCGTCGAGGCGCAGTTCGAGGCCACCGAAGAGCGGCGCTACGCCGGCCGGTACCTGGGCGGCAAGCGGCTGCCCTCCGAGGCCGAGGCGCAGGCGATCGTCGACGCGGTCACCGGCCAGGCGGGCGAGATCACGAAGCTGGAGAAGACGGAGCAGCGCGAGCAGCCGCAGCTGCTCTACGACCTGACGAGCCTCCAGCGGCACGCGAACAGCCTGTATGGGTTCTCGGCGCGGCGGACGCTGGCGTCCGCGCAGCGTCTGTACGAGGACCACAAGGCGCTCACCTACCCGCGTACCAACTCGCGCTTCCTGACCGGCGACATGGTGGCCGAGATCAAGCCGACCACGGAGAACATCGGACGCAACGCCCAGTACGAGGCTGCTTCCAAGTTCGTGCTCGGCCTGGACAAGCTGCCGCTCGCGCGGGTGGTCAACGACGCCAAGGTCCAGGACCACCACGCGATCATCCCGACGAACTCGGAGCACAACCTCTCGAAGATGGGTGCCGACGAGCTCAAGATCTACGACCTCGTCACGAAGCGCTTCCTCGCCGTGTTCCATCCCGAGGCGGTCTTCGAGCGCACCCGGGTGGAGACGACGGTTCGTGAAAACGTGTTCCGCACCAGTGGCCGGCGCCTCATCGAAGCCGGCTGGCGCGCCGTGTACGGCGAGCTCTCAGAGCAGGACCGGAGTGACGATGACTCCGGTGGGGATCAGCTTCTTCCTCGTCTCGAACAGGGCGAGGGCGTCCAGACGCGCGAGGTCGAGTGGATGCGCAAGGAGACGCAGCCGCCGCGGCGCTATTCCGATGCCTCGCTGCTCGGCGCAATGGAGACCGCCGGGAAGGATGTGGACGACGCCGAGCTGCGCGAGGCCATGAAGGACTCCGGCATCGGAACGCCGGCCACGCGCGCGTCGATCATCGAGCGGCTCGTGGACGTGGGCTACATCGAGCGAGACGGCCGCGCGCTCATGGCCACGGAGAAGGGCATCCAGGTGATCCGGCTCCTGGGCGAGCACCAGCTCACGTCGCCCGAGCTGACCGGCAGCTGGGAGCGGAGGCTCCGGCTCATCGAGCAGGCCCAGGACACGCGGCCGGCGTTCATGGACGACATCAAGAAGTTCACGACCGAGACCGTCCAGGAGCTCGACAAGCTGAAGGGCGTGCAGATCGAGCGGGCGAAGCTGGGCCCGTGCCCGATCTGCGGCCGGGAGATCACGGAGAACCGGAAGGGCTACTCGTGCTGGTCGCGCGAAGACCCCGGCTGCGGGTTCGTGATCTGGAAGAAGAAGGCGGGCAAGTCGCTCCCCGTCTCCGTCGCCAAGCAGCTGATCGAAGCGCTGCGGGTCTCCCGCCAGAGCGGCGAAGACCCCGGCGTGGGACGCACCGAGAAGCCCGTGACCGGCTTCCGGTCGCGTGCCGGCCGCACCTTCCGGGCGAAGCTCCGCCTGGAGCAGACCGACGAGGGCAAGTGGCGCGTGGAGTTCGACGAGGACTGGGCCAAGGAACCCCCAGCCGGCCAGTCCGAGGAGGAACGCGCCGAAGCCGAGGCGTCAGGCGACGGCGCAGCGACGGACGCCAAGGCCGCGCAGGCGGGCGACGGCGCAGCGGCGGCGCAGGCCGGCGACGAGGCCGACGCCGGCGCCGACGGCGACGAGGCCGACGCCGGCGCCGACGGCGGCGAGCCCGCCGCGCCCGAGGCAGCGCCCGCGGCGTAACCCCCGAGTCCGCCGGTTCTGTCGGGAACGGCAGCATTGAAAAGAGGTCAGGCCGGGCCTCTCCGCCCGGGTGGGGCGTTTTTCCTTGCGATATGCCCAGGAAAAGCGCCCAACCCCGGGTTGGGCGCTTTGTGTACTGAGGTCAGTACATAACTGGACCCACCCATCGAACCCGAGCCCCCCAATGCCGCCGTTCGCCGGCACTCGCGCGGCCACACGAGGTTTCGACCGCACCTACTTCCGGTAACCTACCGTGAGTAAGTATGGCTTCCGTTGCACGGATAGAGGACTTTCGGCACGGACGGGTGCCGCGGGCGCTGCGTGAAGGGCAGCTCGTCGAGCTTGGTGAGCAGCTGTTCGCCGAGCGGGGCTTCGCGAAGGCGTCGATGGACGAGCTCGCGCGTCGCGCCGGCGTTACGAAGCCGGTGATCTACGAGCTCTTCGGTTCCAAGGAGGGTCTCTTCGAGGCCTGCCTCGAGGGCCTGGCGATGCGCCTCGCGGAGTCGATCGCCGAAGCGGCTCGCGGTGCAGACGAGGCCGGTGGTGCGGGCGCTGCGCCCGATCCCGAGGCGCGGCTCAGGGCCGGTGGGCTCGCGTTCCTGAGGTTCGCGGCCGATAACCGCGTCGCCTACGAGCTTCTCTACGAGGGCCGCTTCTCGGATGCCGCCGTGCGTGTCAGGAAGCGCCAGGCGGCGCTGATTCTCGAGCTGATGCGGGAGATCGCGCCGGATGACGTGGACCCGTGGGAGCTGGAGGTGGCCGCCAACGCGGTCAACTCCGCGTACGAGGGTGTGGCCCATTGGATGTGGGACCACCCGGAGATGGACGTCGAGCAGCTCGCGGACTGGACGGTCGAGCTGCTCCTGCCAGGACTACGGAGGTTCACGTGACGCAGCACCGGAAGATCGCCATCGTCGGCACCGGGTTCTCGGGCCTCGGCATGGCGATCAGGCTGAAGCAGGAGGGCGAGGAGGACTTCGTGCTCCTCGAGCGTGCCGGCGACATCGGCGGCACCTGGCGGGACAACACCTACCCGGGCTGCCGCTGCGACGTGCCGTCGCACCTCTACTCGTTCTCGTTCGCGCCGAACCCCAACTGGTCCAGCACCTTCTCGCCGCAGGAGGAGATCCTCGACTACCTGAAGGACTGCGCGGAGCGCTTCGGCGTCCTGCCGCACGTGTCGTTCGACACCGAGGTCGAGTCCGCGGACTGGGACGACGACGAGGGCCTGTGGCGCATCGACACCTCGACCGGCCCGATGACCGCGAACTTCCTGGTCGCCGCTCAGGGCCCTCTCTCCGAGCCGGCGCTGCCCGAGGTGCCCGGCCTCGAGGAGTTCGAGGGCAGGGCGTTCCACTCGGCTCAGTGGGACCACGATCACGACCTCACCGGCGAGCGGGTGGCCGTCGTGGGCACCGGCGCCTCCGCGATCCAGTTCGTCCCGGAGATCCAGCCGAAGGCCGGCAGGCTGCACGTGTTCCAGCGCACCGCCCCGTGGGTCGTGCCGCATCGCAACCGGCCGATCAGGGGCTGGGAGCGCGCCCTCTACCGGCTCTTCCCGCCCGCTCAGCTCGCGATGCGTGCCGGCATCTACTGGGCGCGCGAGCTGTTCGTGCTCCTGTTCCGCCACCCGCCGGTCAACAAGCTCCTCGAGCAGCTGCCGCTCCGGCACATGCGCTCTCAGATCAAGGATCCCGAGCTGCGCCGGAAGCTCACTCCGGACTACAGCATGGGCTGCAAGCGCATCCTCCCGACCGACGAGTGGTATCCGGCGCTCGCGCAGCCGAACGTGGAGGTGGTCACCGGCGGCGTGACCGAGATCCGGCCGCATTCCGTGGTCGCCGAGGACGGCACGGAGCGCGAGGTCGACACGATCATCTTCGGCACCGGCTTCCACGTGACCGACATCCCGATCGCCGACCGCGTGCGCGGTAAGGACGGCCGCACGCTGGCCGAGACCTGGGACGGGAGCATGGCCGCGTACAAGGGCACGACGGTCGCCGGCTATCCCAATCTGTTCTTCGACGTCGGCCCCAACACCGGGCTCGGCCACACCTCGATCGTCTTCGTCATCGAGTCACAGGTGGCGTACATGCTCGACGCGTTCCGCACAATGCGCGCCCGCGGAGCAACCACGCTCGAGGTGCGCGAAGAGGCGCAGGCCGCCTACAACGCCGAGCTCGACCGGATGACGGAGGGCACCGTCTGGGTCACCGGCGGCTGCACGAGCTACTACATCGACCGGAACGGCCACAACTCGGCGCTCTGGCCGACCTACACGTGGCCGTTCAGGCAGCAGCTGCGCCGGTTCGACCCGGCCGCGTACTCGCTGGGCCTAGGGGGCGAGAACGTTGCGGATGATCGGCGCGCTCTCGTCCTCCAGGACTAGGACCGTCCCCGGCCAGTAGGGGCTGTCCTGCGCGCTGCGGACGAACGCGCCCTCGTGCAGCCAGCTGCCGCTGTTCCACAGCCGGCTGCCGGAGGCGGTGGTCCACTCGGTCACATCGTCGCGGGCGAGCGGGCCGGGGCGGTGGGTGTGGCCGAAGATCACGTGCGGCGCGCCGGGCGCGAGCATCTCGGCCACGCGCGCCATCGCGTCGAGGCCGGAGCGGCGGAGCTCCTCGCCGGTGAGGGTGGCGCGGAAGGGGCCGAGGCCGAGCAGGTTGAGCGCCGCCACCGCGCCCGGGATGGTCACGCGGCCGAGGAGGAAGCGCGTGGCGGCTGCCGAGGCGCGCTCGCGCGCGGCCACCGCGCCCGTCGGCTCCGCCGCGGGCACGCTCGTGCCGGCGGCGGGGTCGTCGGCCGCCGGGTTCTCGGCGCCGCGGCCGTCGCTCGCCCACTGCCACACCCTGCGCGAGAAGCTGCTGCCCCCCGCGAGCGCCGCGGCAGACGCGCCCTGCGCGAGCCCGGCGTAGAAGGCGTACAGCGGCGCCAGGATGGTCTCGTAGTCGGCGGCCGAGCGCGCGTCCTGCCCGAACTTCGTGATCCGTCCCATCGCCGACGCGGCAATCGACTCGAGCCGCGGGATCGTCAGGTGCAGGTCGAGGTAGTGCCCGTGGGTGGCGTACACGTCGTCGCGCAGCCGCAGCCCCGGGTAGGCGAGCGTCAGCCGCACGTCGGGCATCCACTCGTAGATGCGCGCTACCGCGCCGTCGCCCGGCTCGACGGGCCACTCCGCCTCCGCCGGCAGCCGCTCTCCGGCGAGCCGGAGCCGGGCGAGCCACGGCTCCGCGAGCGCGTGGTCGTGGTTGCCGGGCACGATCACCACCGGCCGGCCGGCCAGCGCGGCGCCGAGCCGCTCGAGCACCGGCCGCGCCACCTCGAGCGCCTCTGCGAGCGGGCGCTCGCGCAGCTCGACGATGTCGCCGAGCAGGACCAGCCGGTCCGCGTCGGACACCGCCTCCGCCAGCGCGTCGAGCGGCCGGCCGCTCCTGGCCACGTCGGCGCCGGCGAGGCCGCCCAGATGCAGGTCCGAGACCACGGCGGTCCGCATCGGCCTCATGCTGGCAGAGGCGAGTGTCTAAATTCGGATGTGGGTGTCGCTCTTCTGCCGCCACAACCGCTTCGTCGCCGAGTGCCCGATCTGCTCGAAGGGCACCGTGCTCGATCCGAACCGCAAGCCGGAGCGGCGCCCGCGGCCCGCCACGGTGCGGCGGAAGGGCGCGAAGCGTCCGGTCCAGGCGGCGAGCGGCATGCGCGTGTCGCGGGGCGAGTTCGCCGCCGCCGGGCCGTACGAGGACGGCCGCGAGGTGCGGCTCGAGAAGGTGCCCGGCGGCCTCCGCCTGGCCATATGGCAGGCCGGGCAGCTGGTGAAGGACGCGCCGGTGCTGGCGCTCGAGGACCTGCCCGCGCTCCTGCGCTCGGCAGCCGAGCAGGACCTGCTCGAGCCCGCTGAGTTCTCGCGCGACGGCGATCCCGCCATCGGAGCGCACGGCGCCAGCCCCGGCCGCACCGGCGAGCTGGCCGACGAGCTGCGCGTCGAGCGCCTCGACGACGACCGGCTCCGCATCGCGCGCTGGATCATGCGGCCGAACCGGGGGTGGGAGCTCCAGGAGGCGCCGGTGCTCCTGCCGGCCGATCGCTTCCTCGGCGCGCTCGGCTCCGCCGCCGGCCGCGGGGTCCTGGCGTCAGGCGATCCGGTGGAGTAGCGACCATTAGTACGTGCCCCTCAAGCTCGTAACGGGTCCCGCCAACGCCGCCAAGGCCGGCGAGGTGCTGGGCGGCCTCCGCGCACGCCTCGACGAGGACCCGGTCCTCGTGGTGCCCACGTTCGCCGACGTCGAGCACGCCCAGCGCGAGCTGGCCGAGCGCGGAGCGATCTTCGGAGCGCGCGTGATGCGCTTCGAATGGCTGTTCGGCGAGATCGCGACGCGCGTGGGCTTCGCCGGCCGCCTCGCATCCGACTTCCAGCGAGAGCTCGTCGTCGAGGAGGCGGTGCGCCGGGCGCGGCTCGACGTGCTCGCCGAGTCCGCCTCGCAGCCCGGCTTCGTGCGTGCCGCGGCGCACTTCTTCGCCGAGCTGGGGCAGGTTCGGAACGAGGTGAGCGGCGCGCGTCTCACCCGCGCGCTGCGCGACTGGGCCGGCGACGGCCCGCGCCGCCGGTACGCGGAGGAGATCGCGGCGATCTACCGCGCGTACCGTGAGGGCCTCGGCGACGCGGGCCTGGTGGATGCCGAGCTGTACGCCCGGGCCACGCTCGACGCGCTACGGACGGGCGCCGCGACGGGCGGGGCGCGAACGGCGTGGGGGCGCACGCCCGTGTTCGTGTACGGCTTCGACGACTTCAACGGGCTCCAGCTCGACGCGCTCGAGACGCTGGCGCGGCACTGTGACGTGGACGTGACGGTGTCGTTGCCGTACGAGCGCGGGAGGCTCGCGTTCCGGTCGGTGAGCGGAGTGCATCAGGAGCTGCTCGCCATCGGCGGCGGCGAGCTGGAGCTGCCGCCGCTTGACGACCATTACGCGGAGGAGTCGCGCCCCGTGCTGCACCACGTCGAGCGGAGCCTGTTCGAGGACGGCACGGACGAGCGGGTCGACCCGGCCCACGCCATCTCGTTCCACTCCGCCGGCGGCGAGCGCGCCGAGGTCGAGCTGGTCGCGAAGCGCCTGCTCGAGCTGTTGCGCGCCGGCGTCACGCCCGGCGACGTGGCGGTGGTGTTCCGCGACCCGACCGCCTACTCGTCGCTCCTCGAGCAGGTGTTCGGCGCATACGGGATCCCCTACTCGATCGACCGCACGCTGCCGTTCGGGCACACGGGCATCGGACGCGGGCTCTTGGCGCTCATCCGGGCGGCGGGCCCCAGCGGCACGGCGGACGACCTCCTCGCCTACCTGCGCACGCCCGGCCTGCTCCAGGTGCCGGGCTTCGCCGACAGCCTCGAGGCCGAGGTCCGCCGCGAGGGCGAGCACTCCGCCGCCGAGGCCCGCGCTCGCTGGGAGCGCGACCGCTGGCCGCTCGAGGAGCTGGACCGGCTGGCGCGCGCGCGAGACACCGATGCCTTCGCCGCCGAGCTGGAGAGGCGCCTCGCCACGCTGTTCGCGGCCCCGTACCGGCGCACCGCAACCGTCCTGAGCGGCCCGCAGCTGGAGGAGGCGCGCGCGTTCGCCAAGGCTGAGAAGGCGCTCGCCGAGCTGCGCGCCGTGCTCGGCACGCGGCCCGCCGACCCCGCGCAGGTGCTGCGCGTCATGGAGCAGCTGGAGGTGCACGTGGGCGAGACGCCGCAGCCCGACCGCGTGCAGGTGGCGGCGCCCGGAGAGATCCGCGCCCGCCGCTTCGAGGTGGTCTTCTGCTGCGGGCTCCGGGAGGGCGAGTTCCCGCGGAGCGCCTCGCCCGAGCCGTTCCTGTCGGATGACGACCGGCGCGCGATCGCCACGGCGAGCGGGCTCGTGCTCCCCGTGCGCGAGGACCGGCTCGACCGCGAGCGCTACCTGTTCTACGTCTGCGCCTCCCGCGCCGAGCGCCTGCTCGTGCTCAGCTCCCGCTCCAGCGACGAGGAGGGCAACCCGCAGACCGAGTCGTACTTCGTGGACGACGTGCGCGAGCTGCTCGCCGCCGGCGCCGCGCGCCGCACGCGCTCGCTGTCCGAGGTCACCTGGAGGCCCGAGGACGCGCCCACCGCCGCCGAGTGGGACCGCGCGCACGCGGCCACCGGTCCCCGGCGGCCGGTGCCGTGCACCGTCCCGCTCAGCTCCGAGCCGCTGCTCGACGAGCTGTCCCGCCGCGAGGCCGTGGCCGCTCGCGCGCTCGAGAACTTCGCCGACTGCCCGGTCAAGTGGCTGGTCGAGGACCTGCTGAAGCCGGAGGAGCTCGTGCCGGACCCCGAGGCCATGGTGCGCGGGTCGTACGCCCACGAGGTGCTCCGCCGCACCTACGAGCGGCTGGCCGAGGAGACCGGCAGCCGCCGGGTGACCCACGACAACCTCGCTGAGGCCGAACGGATCCTGATCGAGGAGCTGCGCGATCAGAGCTCGTCGTTCCGGCTGTCGCCGAAGGAGACGCGCGTCCGCGCCGCCGCCCGCCGGCTCGAGTTCGACCTGCTGCGCTTCCTGCGCTCCGAGGCCGACTCGGACTCGAGGTTCGAGCCGGCCGCGCTGGAGCACAGCTTCGGCATGGGCGAGTCCGAGCCGGTCGAGCTCGACGGCGGCCTGCGCGTGCGCGGCCGGATCGACCGCGTGGACGAGTGCGACGGCATGGCGCTCGTGATCGACTACAAGACCGGCAAGCGCGTGGACCGCTACAAGGTGGCGAGCTGGGAGCCGGAGAACCGCTTCCAGGCCGCGCTCTACATGCTCGTCGTGGAGAAGCTGCTCGGGCTCCGCGCGGCGGGCGGCGTCTACGTGGCGCTCGGCAACAGGGATCCGCGCCCGCGCGGCATGGTGGCGAGCGACGTGGACGAGCTCGGCGGCCGCTGGTTCGACACGGATCGCCTGCCGCCGGACGAGTTCCGGGAGAAGCTCGACTGGGCGCTGGGACGGATCCGCGAGACCGACGCGCAGATGCGCGCCGGCGCGCTCAGCGCCTGCCCGGACCGCTGCGATTGGAACGGTGGCTGCAAGTACCCGTCGGTGTGCAGGAGCGAGCGGTGAGGGAGCTGACGCCGGAGCAGCGCCGGGCCGTCGAGCGTCGCGACGGCTCGCTGCTGGTGAGGGCCGGGGCCGGCACCGGCAAGACGACCGTGCTGGTGGAGCGCTTCGTGCAGGCGGTGGTCGAGGACGGCATCGAGGTGGATCAGGTGCTGGCGATCACGTTCACCGAGAAGGCGGCGGCGGAGATGAAGAGCCGGGTGCGGCGGCGCTTCCTCGAGCTGGGCCGCCGCGAGGACGCACGCGCCGCCGAGAGCGCCTGGGTGTCCACGATCCACGGGCTGTGCGCGCGCATCCTGCGAGCACACGCGCTGAGCGCGGGCATCGATCCCGCCTTCAGGGTCCTGGACGAGGTCGAGGCGGACCGGATCGCCACGGACGCCTTCGACGGCGCGCTCGAGGAGTTCATGGGGGAGGACCCCGACCGCATCGAGATGGTGGCCGCGTACTCGCCGGACCGGCTGCGGGACATGGTGCGCACGGCGTACTCGCACCTGCGCAGCCGCGGGGAGCGGCACCCGCGGCTCGAGGAGACGCGGCCGCCCGTCCCGGCGGGGGAGGCCGAGCGGCTCGAGGGCGCCGCCCGCGCCGCGCTCGCGGAGCTGGCCGTGGCGGGCGCCGGGAAGAGCGTCGAGAAGGCGATCGCCGCCATCGAGGAGCGCGAGCCGATGCCGCGCGGCAACGCGAAGGCCCTCTGCACGGACGCCTGCGACGAGTACCGCGCGGCGCACGCCGCGCACACCGCCTACGAGGTGGCGGGGCGCGAGCACCGCGACCACACGATGCTGCGCGTGCTCCTCGAGCTGTACGGCGAGCGCTATGAGCGCGGCAAGCGCCACCGGGCGGCGCTCGACTTCGAGGACCTCGAGCTGGTCTCGCGCGACCTCCTCGCGGGTGACGAGGGCCTCCGCGAGGCGTACTCGTCGCGCTTCGAGCACGTGCTGGTGGACGAGTTCCAGGACACGAACCGGCTGCAGAACGAGCTGCTGGCGCTGCTGTCGCGGGGGAACCTGTTCAGGGTCGGCGACGAGAACCAGTCGATCTACCGCTTCCGTAACGCCGACGTGAGCGTCTTCCGCGAGCACTGGGAGGAGGCGCGTGCGGATGGCCGGGCGGAGAGCATCACCGTGAACTTCCGCGCGCGCGGCGAGATCCTCGACGCGATCGACCTCGCGTTCACGCGCACGTGGGGGGAGGCGTTCGAGCCGCTGCGCGAGGCGCCGGGCGTGCGTGACGCGCCGCCGCGCGCCCGGCCGTCCGTGGAGCTGCTCGCCGTGGACCGCGCCCGCGACGCCTGGAAGGAGCTGAACGAGCAGGGCGACTTCTTCGGCGAGTCGCTCCGCGGAGCGCC
>DASUYU010000135.1:0-9270 GCA_036377235.1 Thermoleophilaceae bacterium | reverse complement strand
CGCGGCAAGGTGATCATGTACGCCGACAAGGAGACCGCGGCGATGCGCACGGCGATCGAGGAGACGAATCGCCGCCGCGCGATCCAGGTGGCGTACAACGAGGAGCACGGCATCACGCCGGAGACGATCCAGAAGGGGATCTCCGACATCTCCGACTTCCTGATGACGGAGTCGAAGGTGCCCACGGGCCGCGGCCGGCGGCGGCGCGACACCGAGGGGATGTCCGCCGAGGACCTCCGCCGGACGATCGTCGAGCTGGAGGAGGAGATGCTCGCGGCGGCCGACGACCTCCGCTTCGAGTACGCCGCCAAGCTGCGCGACGAGATCAAGTCCCTGCGCCACGAGCTGGCCGAGGCGGAGGCAAGCGCCTGATCGGGATGGGGCGACACGCCGCGCGGGCTCTGCTACACCTCAGTTCCGTCCCTCGGATAAGGAAGTCCGGAGGTGCCGCTCCGCACCGCAGTTCCCGCCCTGCTCGTGATCGTGCTCGCCGTGTTCCCCGCCGGCGCGCAGGCGCGAGCGTGGGCGATCACCTATCAGCCCGAGGCCCCCGTCGCAGGGGAGGAGATCGCGTTCCATGCCGAGCGGGTCAATCCGGGCAACGGGAGCGGCGACTCACTCGTGTGGGATTTCGGCGATGGCGGGGCCGGTACGACCGCGGACGCCACACACGTGTACCCGGCCGAGGGCGACTACACCGTCACGCTCACCACCCCGGAGCTGGACGGCTCAGTGACCGTCGAGGACTCTGTGACCGTCCAGGTGGCGTCGCCGCCGCCTCCACCGCCTCCGCCGAACACCCCTCCGTCCGCCGCCTTCACCTTCTCGCCGGCGAGCCCGCTCGTGGGGGAGGACGTGACGTTCACGGGCGGAAGCGATCCGGACGGTGATCCCGTCACGCGTGAGTGGGACTTCGGGGACTTCACTCCCGTGTCGTCGGACGCCGCGCCCACTCATGCGTACACGCTCGTGGGGTCGTACACGGTCGCCCTCAGCGTGACGGACGACCGCGGCGGCTTCGCTTCCACCTCACAGGACGTGACCGTGTCCCCGCAGCCCCAGAGCGCGCCGCCCGACGATCCGCAGCCCCCGGGCGCGTCGCAGCCCCCGAGCGTGCCGCAGGTCCCGAGCGCGCCGCCCGTGGACCAGGGTGGCACGGTCCCGCTTCCCATGAAACCCTTCCCGGTAGTGCGCATAGCCGGCGTCGTACTTCCCGATGGTGCGCTGGTCCGGATCCTGTCGGTGCGCGCCCCGCGCGGGGCAAGCGTGCTCGTCCGGTGCCGGGGTAAGGGCTGCCCGGCCCGCGCGGTGGCACGCTCGAGCGCCGCGTCCCTCGTTCGCTTCCACCGCTTCGAGCGCCGCCTGCCCGCCGGCGTGAGACTCGAGGTGTTCGTTCGCAAGGCGCGCCGGATCGGCAAGTACACCCGGTTCCTCATCCGCGCCGGCAAGCCACCGGCGCGCGTGGACCGGTGCCTCATGCCTGGGCGCGCCCGACCGGTGGCGTGCTCATGAGGGCGGCCCTGCGCATCTCGGCGGTGGGGCTCTGCGCCTTCGCTGTCTCGTTCGTGGTGGTCGGCGTCGCCGCCGGCGGTGGCTCCAGCGGCGACCCGGCGAAGCCGAGTGTTGCCGTCAGCCTCACGCCGGTGGCGGGCCTGCCCCGGCTGGCGGAGGATCCGGCCGTGGCGCGTGCGCGCCGCCGCGCCCGGCACCGGCGGCACGAACAGCTTGTGGCACGCCGCCGCGCGGCTCGGCGACGCGCCGCACGTCGCGCCGCCGCCAAGGCGCCCGCCGCCGCGCCGGCCGCACCGGCGGCACCGGCGGAGCCCGTCACGCCCCAGGCTCCGGTCACCCCGCCGGCGCCAACACCCGCCGCGCCCGCGCCGGCACCGCGGCCCGCGCCGCCGCCGCCGCCCCCGACCTTCGACGACTCCGGATGAGACTGGTATCCAGACGAGCGGAGCTACCGGTGCTCGAACCGGGAGTGCTCGTCGATGGCCACGAGATCGAGCGAGAGGTCCACGACCCGGCCGGGGCAGAGCTCCGCTACCTGGCCCGCTCGCCCGACGGCACGCCCGCGATGGTGATCACGTCCCGCCGGATGTTCGCCGACCGGGGCGAGCGGTCGCGGTTCCGGCGGCTCTCGGCGACGCTCTCGGCCCTCGACCACCAGGCGGCGATCCGCATCCGGGCCGTCACCGAGTACGCGAACCGGCCGGTCCTGATCACCGACCCGTATCCGGACACCACGCTGGGCGACCTCCTCGAGGACGATGCGCCACTCGCGCCCGAGCGGGTGGTCACGCTCCTGGCGCCCCTCGCCGACGCGCTCGATCGCGCGAACGCCGTCGGGCTGGTGCACTCCACGCTCTCCGCCGACAGCGTGCTGCTCGCGAGCGGCGACCGGCCGGTGCTCGACACCTTCGGGCTGGTGGCCGAGGACCACGGGGCGTGGAGCGTCGTGATGGACCGAGACGTGCGCTACATGTCGCCCGAGCAGGTTCGCGGCCTGCCGGCGGTCCCGGCCAGCAACATCTACTCCCTTACCGCCCTCGCCGTGCATGCGCTCACGGGCGAGCCTCCGTTCACGGGCGAGCCGCCCGCCGTCATGTACGCGCACGTGATCAAGGCGCCGGAGGACGTGACCGCGCGGAGGCCCGAGCTGGGCGCACGAATCGACTGGGTGGTGAGCAGCGGCATGGCGAAGGAGCCGGAGGGCCGCCCGACCTCCGCGATGGTGCTGGTCCAGATGCTCGCGCACGCGCTGGAAGTGGCCACGGAGAATGGCGCCTCCGCCCCTCGCCCACGTCACCGCCGGGGTTCCGGGTCCCGTCGTACGGCGGCGGTGGTCGCGGCCGCGGTCGGGGTCGGAGCGCTCACCGCTCTGGCGGTGGGCCCCTTCGGCGACGGCGGCTCCGAGGCGGTTCCGGCTGCCCAGCCGGTGGCCGCGACCGCCTGGGACCGGCTCGCCGGACAGCGTGCCGAGCTGCGCGATCAGCTCGCCGCCGCGGACACGCCGAAGGCGCAGGCCGCGGCCGCGACCGCGCTCGGCGACCTGTACGCGCGCGCCGCGCGAATCCGGCAGTCGCCCGCGCTTGCCGCGGCGGCCCGTGACGCGAGCGCGGCATACACGGGGCTCGCGTCCGCCGCCGGCAGCAACGACGATGCCGGCTACCTGGACGCCGCGCGCGCGGTCGAACGCGCGGAGGGCCGGCTGTCCTTGGCGGCTTCGCGCCACTGAGGCGGCTCCCCCACCAGCTAGGCTTGCTCGCGTGCCGCCTGGGGTCAGACGCGCAGGATGCGCGCTCATCTCGACATTTGCCGTGCTCGCGTTCGCATCGCCGCCTGCGCTGGCGTCGCCTGTGGGCAAGGCGGTCGCCGTGCACCAGCTGCCCGGCGGGGCAAAGCGGCTGACGTACCGGATCGGCCCCTTCGACGTGATCCCGGGCCAGAACTCGATCGGCCTGAGGCCGATCGCGGAGCGGCCGCAGGTGGACGGCTACGTGACCCGCATCAAGCCGAACCTGACCTACCTGGACGGCACGGTGCCGCGGGTCGACGTGATCCACCTGCACCACGCCGTGTGGGTGAACACCTCGGGCGCGAACAACGCGGGCTTCGGCTCGGAGCTGTTCTTTGCGGCGGGCGAAGAGAAGACGACGATGCAGTTCCCGAAGGGGTACGGCTACCCGCTGAGGGCGACGGACGGCCTCTTCCTGAACCACATGATCCACAACCTGACGCCGCAGCCGACGCAGGTGTACATGACCTACCAGATCGACTTCGCGCCGAAGGGGTCGGCGGCCGCGCGCGGCATCCGGCCGGTGCACCCGATCTGGATGGACGTGGAGCGGGGGAAGATCTATCCGGTCTTCAACGTCCGCAAGGGCTCCGGCAGGCACGGCCGGTTCACCTACCCGGATGACGCGAAGAACCCGTACGGCGGCGGGCCGAAGCGGAACGAGTGGGTCGTGGACAGGCCGGGCGTGCTGGTGGGCACCGGCGGCCATCTCCACCCAGGCGGGCTCTACACGGACCTGAAGCTGCGGCGGGGCAACAAGACGACCCGGCTGTTCCGCTCGAAGGCCAAGTACTACGAGCCGGCGGGCGCTGTGTCGTGGGACGTGGCCATGACGGTCACCGGCAGGAACTGGAAGGTGAAGGTCCGCCCGGGCGACGTCATGTCGGTGCACGCCACCTACGAGACGAAGCGCGCGTCGTGGTGGGAGTCCATGGGGATCATGGTCACCTACTGGGCCGACGGCGGGCCCGGCAAGAACCCGTTCACGCAGAAGCTCGACCGGCGCGGGCACGTGACCCACGGCCACCTTCGCGAGAACCGCAACCACGGCGGCAGGCCCGACTCCTCCCTGCCGGACGCGCGCACCCTTCCGGACGGCGCCAACAACCCGGGGTTCGTCGATCTCGTGAACTTCAGGTACCAGCTGGGCGATCTCCGGCTGGGCGGCTCGGCGGGCAACCCGCCGGTGATCCACCCCGGCCAGTCGCTGACCTTCCGCGACGCGGGTGACAACGCGAAGGGCGTCTACCACTCGATCACCTCGTGCAAGGCGCCCTGCAACCGGAGCACGGGGATCGCCTATCCGATCGCGGACGGCAACGTGCAGTTCGAGTCCGGGACGCTCGGCACCGAGAAGCCTCCGGCGACCGGCAATCTCCAGTGGCAGACGCCGTCGAACCTCACGCCCGGCACGTACACGTACTTCTGCCGGATCCATCCGTTCATGCGCGGCGCGTTCCGCGTCAAGCCGTGAGCCCGGAGCGCAAGTCGGCTGCCGCCGCGGCGGCGGACCGCGTGCGCGCGGTGCTGGAGGCCGCCGAGCAGAGCGCGGCCGAGCTGCGTGCCGAGGCAGCGCAGGAGATCGAGAGCCAGCTGGCCCGCGCGCAGGCGGTGGCCGAACGGCTGTCGGGCCGCGCCGATGAGATCGAGAAGGCCCTCCAGGGCCTGGCCGACAGCGTGCGCGAGGAGCTCACGGCCCTGAAGGCCGACCTGGAGGAGCTGCGGGCGGTGAAGGAGGGGATAGGGGCGGCGTCCTCCGAGGCCGCCGCGGAGCCCGAGCCGGTACCGGAACCGGAGCCGGTTGCGGAACCCCAGCCGGTCCCGGAACCGGAGCCCGAGCCGGAGCCGGACGAACCAGCACCCTCAGCTCCTCAGGGCGAGGGAATCGAGGGAGCTCGGGTCATCGCCCTGAACATGGCTCTCAACGGCTCGCCGCGCGACGAGACCGCCCGGTACCTCTCCGAGAACTTCCAGCTCGAGGACTCCGAGGCGCTGCTCGACGAGGTCTACGCGCGCGTTTCGAGCTAGGCGCCGCCGGCGGGCGACGCGATCTCGACCAGGTTGCCGTCCAGGTCGCGGACGTAGGCCACGTCCTGGCCCCACGGCTTCGTCTGGGGCGGCGTCACCTCCTCGGCGCCCTCGCGGATCGCCTGGTCGAACGCGGTCTGGACGGCGTCGGTCACGAAGCAGACCTCGAAGGTCGGCTGGGCGCCCATGCGGCGCTCGGGGCGGTAGAGGCCCGGCACGTTCGCGGCGGCCAGCTCGCGGGCGGCCAGTGCCAGCACGGTCGGGCCGGTGTCCAGCTCGGCGTACTGCCCGCTCTCGTGCACGAACCGGCGCCGCTGCCCGAGCGCCCGCTCGTAGAAGTCGAGACTCGCGGCGACGTCGGACACGTACAGGATCGTGTATCCGAAGCGAAGCGCCGCCACGCCGCCACCCTAGCCCGGAACACCGCAATCTGCGGAAAACGAACATAGGTTCGATCCGGATCCGGCTCTAGACTCGTAACGCGAGTGAACTCCAGTGGCGAGATAGTCGTCTCGGGCGCGCGCGAGCACAACCTCAAGGATCTCCACCTGAGGCTGCCTCGCAACGCCCTGATCGTGATCACGGGCCTGTCCGGATCGGGCAAGTCGAGCCTCGCCTTCGACACGATCTACGCCGAGGGACAGCGCCGGTACGTGGAGTCGCTGTCCGCGTACGCCCGGCAGTTCCTGGGCCAGATGGACAAGCCCGACGTGGACTCGATCGAGGGCCTGTCCCCGGCGATCTCGATCGACCAGAAGACCACGTCGCGCAACCCGCGCTCGACCGTGGGCACCGTCACCGAGATCTACGACTACCTGCGCCTGCTGTGGGCGCGTGTCGGGCATCCGCACTGCTTCAACTGCGGTCGCCCGATCGAGGCGCAGTCGGCGGAGCAGATCATCGACCAGGTGATGATGCTGCCGGAGGGCACGAAGTTCATGGTGCTGGCGCCGGTGGTGCGGGGCCGCAAGGGCGAGTACGGCAAGCTCTTCGACGAGCTGCGCAGCGACGGCTTCACGCGTGTGAAGGTCGACGGCGAGCTGCGCCGGCTCGAGGAGGACATCGTCCTCGACAAGAAGTACAAGCACGACATCTCGGTCGTGATCGACCGGCTCGTGATGCGGCCGGACCTGCGCAAGCGGCTGGCGGACTCGATCGAGACCGCCGTGGCGCGCGCCGAGGGGATCGTGGACATCGAGGACGCCGACAGCGGCGACGTGACCACCTACTCCGAGCGGTTCATGTGCCTGCACTGCGGCACCTCGATGCCCGAACTCGAGCCGCGGATGTTCTCGTTCAACTCACCGCACGGCGCCTGCCCGCGCTGCACCGGGCTCGGCTCGCAGATGGAGATCGACCCGGAGCTGATCGTGCCGGACCCGTCGCTGTCGCTGAACGACGGGGCGATCCTGCCGTGGTCCACGAGCAACTCGAACTACTACGAGCAGATGACCCAGGCGATCGCGGACAAGTGGGAGGTCGATCGCGACAAGCCGTGGGAGAACCTGTCCGAGAAGGTCCGGAGCTGCTTCCTGTACGGCACCAACGGCGACCGGATCTACATCTCGTACCGGAACCGCTACGGCCGGCGCCGCTCGTACACCACGACCTTCGAGGGCATCGTCCCGAACCTGGAGCGGCGCTACCGCGAGACCGACTCGGACTGGTCGCGCGAGAAGATCGAGGAGTACATGACGCTGCGGCCGTGCCCGGAGTGCAAGGGCGCCCGGCTCCGGCCCGAGTCGCTGGCCGTGACCGTCGGCGGGCTCGGCATCCACCAGTTCACGAAGATGTCGGCGCGGCGCTCGATCGAGTGGCTCGAGCAGCTGGAGCTGTCTGACACCGAGCGGGCGATCGCGCGGCTGATTCTGCGGGAGATCGACGAGCGGCTCAGGTTCCTCGACAACGTCGGCGTGGGATACCTCTCGCTCGAGCGCGCGGCGGCGACGCTGTCGGGCGGCGAGGCGCAGCGGATCAGGCTGGCCACCCAGATCGGCTCCTCCCTCGTGGGCGTGCTGTACATCCTCGACGAGCCGTCGATCGGCCTGCACCAGCGCGACAACGAGCGGTTGATCGGGACGCTGGAGCGGCTGCGCGACCTCGGCAACACGGTGATCGTGGTGGAGCACGACGAGGGCACGATGCGCGCCGCCGACCATCTGGTGGACCTCGGCCCGGGCGCGGGCGAGCACGGCGGGAAGCTGGTGGCGGAGGGGCCGCCGGCCGACGTGATCCGCTCGAAGGACTCGCTCACGGGCCAGTACCTGTCGGGGAAGCTGGCGATCCCGCTGCCGAAGAAGCGGCGCCGGCCGGCGGGCTACATCGAGATCGAGGGCGCGGCGCAGCACAACCTGAAGGACATCGACGTGAAGGTGCCGCTGGGCGTGTTCTGCTCGGTCACCGGCGTGTCCGGCTCGGGGAAGTCCACGCTCGTGAACGAGGTCCTCTACAAGGCGGTGGCAAACCGGCTGCATCGCGCGAAGCAGCGCCCGGGCGCGCACCGGCGGATCGGCGGGCTCGACCAGGTCGACAAGATCATCAACATCGACCAGTCGCCGATCGGGCGCACGCCGCGCTCGAACCCGGCCACGTACATCGGGCTGTTCGACCACATCCGCGACCTGTACTCGCGCACGCAGGAGGCGCGGGCGCGCGGCTACAAGCCGGGTCGCTTCTCGTTCAACGTGAAGGGCGGCCGCTGCGAGGTGTGCCGCGGCGACGGCCAGATCAAGATCGAGATGCACTTCCTGCCGGACGTGTACGTGCCGTGCGAGCAGTGCGAGGGCAAGCGGTACAACCGCGAGACGCTCGAGGTCCGCTTCAAGGGGAAGACGATCGCCGACGTGCTCGACATGACGGTCGAGGAGGCGGTGGACTTCTTCGCGCACATCCCGAAGATCAAGCGCAAGATGCAGGCGCTGCATGACGTGGGCCTCGACTACATCCGGCTGGGCCAGCCGGCCACGACCCTGTCGGGCGGCGAGGCGCAGCGGGTGAAGCTGGCGAGCGAGCTGTCGAAGGTCGCGACCGGCCGGACGCTGTACATCCTGGACGAGCCCACGACCGGCCTGCACTTCGCCGACGTCCAGCGCCTGCTCGAGATGCTGAACCGGCTGGTGGACCAGGGCAACACCGTCGTCGTGATCGAGCACAACCTCGACGTGATCAAGACGTCCGACCGGATCATCGACCTCGGCCCGGAGGGCGGCGAGGAGGGGGGCACCCTGGTCGCCAAGGGCACGCCCGAGCAGGTGGCGGCCACGAAGGGCTCCCACACGGGCCACTTCCTCACCGGGATCGTGAAGCCGGCGCCGGCGCGGAAGAAGCGCGCCACTCGCTCGAAGGTCCCGGCCGCGGCGTAGCCGCGAGCCGCCCGGCGCTCTAGACCGGCTCGCCGCCGCCCTCGCGGGCGCGGCGCAGCTTGCGCATCGTCTGGGTGACCTCCATGCGGCGGTGCGCCTTCGCGGCAGCGTCCATGAGGCTCGGCTCGTTCTGGGTGTCGGCGATGCCGATCGAGCAGGTCACCGGTCCGGCCGCGTGCTCGAAGGAGACGGCGGCCAGCTCGTCCTCGAAGCGGTCGGCCCAGATGTTGGCGCTCCGCGAGCCGGTGCCGTGGAGCAGGGCCGCGAACTCGTCGGGACCCACCCGGGCGATTTCGTCGACCGCACGCAGCGTTGAGCGGAGCGTCGTGACACAGAGGCGGAGCACCTCGCTGCCCGCGCCCGCGCCCTGCTCGCGGTTCACGCGCCGAAGGCCGTCCACGTCGATCATCGCGACCGAGAGCAGCTCGCCCGTGCGCCCGCGGCGAAGCTCCTCGCGTGCGAGCAGGGCATCGAAGTCCTCCGGGCCGGGGAGGTCGGCGAGGGGGTCCATCCCTCTATTCATCGGCCACGGCGCCCAGATTCTGAGACTCCCGGGCGGCGATCACACGATCTGCCCATCGC
>DASUYU010000134.1:0-24410 GCA_036377235.1 Thermoleophilaceae bacterium | reverse complement strand
GGGCACCGCCGAAGGCCGCCCTGAAGCCGTGCTCCTCGATCGCGTCGAGCAGCGTGACCGACTGGAGCCGGTTGCGCGATGCGCGCGGGCCGGTCTCCTCCACCACGCGGCCGTTGTCGATCGAATCCTGCACGCACGCGACGATCAGGCGCGCGTCCATCTCCTCCACGAGCCGGTCGCGGTACTCGATCACCTCGGGGAAGTTGTGGCCCGTGTCCACGTGCATCACGGGGAACGGGAGGCTGCCCGGGTGGAACGCCTTGCGGGCCAGGTGGAGCAGCACCGCGCTGTCCTTGCCGCCCGAGAACAGCAGCACCGCACGCTCCAGCTCAGCCGCTACCTCGCGGATGACGTGGATCGCCTCAGACTCGAGGGCGCGGAGGTGTGAGATTTCGTAGGTCAATCAGACGTGCAGGCCGCACTCTGTCTTGTCCTGACCGGCCCAACGGCCGTCACGGCCGTTGCCGGGGAGCGTGCAGGGAGCGCAGCCGATCGACTCGTAGCCCCGATCGTGCAGCGGATGGTAGGGGAGATCGTGCTGGTGGACGTAACTCCACACGTCCTGGTCCGTCCAGTCCGCAAGCGGATTGAACTTCCAGACGCCGCGTGACTCGTCCCATTCGACCGGCTGAGCGTCCCCCCGGGTGGGCGACTGCTCGCGCCTGATGCCCGTTATCCACGCCTGCGTGCCCTCGAGCGCGCGCACGAGCGCCTCCACCTTCCGGACGCCGCAGCAGTTCGACGCGCTCCAGGGCGTGCCGTTCGGCGGCGTCGCATCCACGACCTCGACGCGCAGCCCGTAGCGGTCCTCGACCTTCCGCCAGACCTCGTAGGTCTCCGGGAAGAGCACGCCCGTGTCGATCGTGAAGACGCGCGCCGCCGGCTCGATCCGCATGAGCATGTCGATCAGGACCGACTCCTCCTTCTGGAACGAGCAGGCCATGACGAGCCGCGGGTGGTGCCGCTCGATGGCGGTCCGGAGGGTGTCCTCTGCGGTGTCCACGACGTTCGGCAAGCCGCGGGCGGTGCCCGCGGCGCGCTTTGCATTTACACCGCGCATTCGCCCTCACCCCTGATGACCTCGAAGGGCTCCTTCTTCTGCCAGTCCATGAAGAACTGCATGTTCTGGAGGCTGAACTCGACCGGCAGCGCGAGCTCGCGCACCTCGTCCTCGAAGCGCGTCTGGCCGACGCGCTCGGCGAAGTCGTTGAACGCTTCGCCGTCCTCGCGCTCGGCCTCGTACATGCGGACCCAGCGCTCGACCGTGTCGGGAACGCGCTTGGCCGGGAGGCGCACCTTCAGGCGCGTGCCGTAGACCACCTCCCCGCCCTCGTAGGTGCCGCCGATGTGCGCCACGTAGGCGGGGATCGTGTGCTCGCCGACCTTGATCGACGCGCCGTAGAACCCGATGTTCGCGATGTGGTGCTGGCTGCAGCCGTTCGGGCAGCCGGACATCTTGATGTGGATCCGCTTCGTGAGCGGGTCCGTCAGGTCCATCGACTCGACGCGCTCGCGCACCGCGTGGTTCAGCCCCATCGAGCTGGTGATGCCGAGCTTGCACGAGTCGGTGCCGGGGCAGCTCACGACGTCGTTGATCTCGTCCACCCCGGCGTCGCCGAGGCCGAGCTCGTCCAGCGCGCGCCACACCTCGTAGGTGGTCTCGTTGCGCACCCAGCGCAGCACGAGGTTCTGGTGGACCGTCGTGCGCGCGTAGCCGCCGGAGTACTTCCGCATGATCTCGGCGAGCCCGCGGAACTGCTCGGGCGTGAGGTCGCCCCGCACGACCTTGATCTGGACGGTCGAGAAGCCGGGCTGGCGCTGCGGCACGACGCTGGTGGAGGCCCAGCGCTCGTACTCGCTGCCGTCGCCGTTGGGGCTCGCCCAGGTGGCCGGCAGCGGCGGGGCGCCCGCCTCCTCGTCGTCCACGAAGAGGAGCGGGGCGGGGTCGAAGTCGCGCTCGTTCACCCAGTCGCCCTCGAGCTCCTCGTCCACGAGGCGCTCGAGCGCCTCGATGCCGTACTTGTCCACGAAGACCTTGATCCGGGCGCGGGCGCGGTTGGGCCGCAGCCAGTCCTGGCGGTCGTACACGCGCATCACGGCCTCGGTCACCTTCAGGTACTCGCCGTCGTCGGCCGTGACGAACTCGCGGAGGGTCGGGGCCACGCGCGGCTGCACGGACGTGCCGCCGCCCACGCGCATCTCGAAGCCCCTCACGCCGTCGCGGATGCGCGGGATGAAGGCCACGTCGTGGATGCCGGTGATCGCGCGGTCCTCGTCGGTCGCGGTGAAGGCGGTCTTCACCTTGCGCGGCATGAGCTGCGTCGTGGGGTGGCGGACGAAGTAGCGCACGTAGGCGCCGGCGTAGGGGGTCGGGTCGAAGAGCTCGCCCTCGCAGACTCCGGCCCACGGGTCGCCGGTCACGTTGCGCATCGTGTTCCCGCAGCCCTCGCGGCTCGACAGGCCGGCCTCGGACAGCTCCCGGATCGCCTTGGCGGCCTCGCGCAGCGGGATGTGATGGAGCTGGATGTTCTGGCGTGTCGTGATGTGGCCCTTGTTGAGCGGCGCGTACTCCTCCACGACGTCGGCGAACTTCTCCATCTGCTCCGGCGTGATGCCGCCGAAGGGGAGCTTCGTGCGGATCATCTGGACGTCGGCCTGGCGCTGGCCGTACACCCCCTGCTTCAGCCGGAACCCGATGAACTCGTTCTCCGGCGTCTGGCCGTCGAGGTACTTCTCGGACTCGCTGTCGAAGTCGTCGAACTCGCGCTCGAGGATGGGGATGACGTGGCCCGGGACGTTCTCGTAGACCTCCGGGTTGTCGAGGGACCCCTGCTTACCGTTGCGCTTGGCGCCTCCTGCCGACGGCGCGGAAACCGGTTCCATGTCGTGAAAGTACCAAAATCCAGTCGGGTTTCCTGCCTTTTATCGGCAGACCCGGCTAGGAGCTGACGGCGCGCCTGTACCGGTGGACGGACAGTGCCGCGGAAACCACCGTGATGCCGGCGATCCAGAGCACCGCCTGCCACACGTCGTTTCCAGCCGGAGCGCCCACGAACAGCGCCCGCGTGGCGTCCACGACCGTGCTGATCGGGTTCGCCTTCGCGAAGGCCTCGACGGCCGCCGGCATCGATTCCGGAGGCACGAAGGCGGACGAGGCGAACGTGAGCGGGAAGATCAGCAGGAAGCCGAGCGCCTGCGCTCCCTCGGCCGAGTTCGACACGAGCGCGATGAAGGCGAAGATCCAGGAGAAGGCGTAGCCGAAGGCCAGGAGCAGCAGGATCCCGGCGGCCACCTCGAACGGGCTCGTCGTGAAGTTGAACCCCACGAGCAGGCCCACCACCACCATGACGGTGAGCGACACGACGTTCGTCGCCACGTCGGCCAGCGTCCGCCCGGCCAGCACGGCGGAGCGCGCCATCGGCAGCGAGCGGAACCGGTCGATCAGCCCCTTGCGAAGGTCGTCCGAGAGGCCGATCGCGGTGACGAACCCGCCGAACGACATCGTCTGGACGATGATGCCGGGCATCAGGAAGTCCACGTAGTCGTCGTAGCCCGGCGTCTGGATCGCGCCGCCGAACACGTACACGAACAGCAGCACGAACATGAGCGGCTGGATCGTGAATGACACCCATAGGTCCGGCTGGCGCGGGATCCGCAGCAGGTTCCGCCTGGCGATGACGGCGGTGTCGGCGACGGCGTAGGCGAGCGAGCTCACGCGGCCGCCTCCTCCTCGTCCTCGTCGGGCTCCTCCGCGGCGTGGCCGGTGAGCGAGAAGAACACGTCGTCGAGCGTCGGGCGGCGCACAGCGATGTCGGCGATGTCGACCGAGGCGGCGTCGAGCCGGCGTACGGCCTCGGCGATGTCGCCGCGCGTGTGGCTGAACGGCATCACGAGGATTCCGTGCTCGCACTTCGGCCGCTCGTCCGCGAGCGGCGCCAGCGCCTCGATCGCGGCGATCTCCTGGCCATAGTCCTTGAGGGTGAGCTCGAGGCGCTCGCCGCCGACGAGGTCCTTCAGCTCGTCCGAGGTGCCCTCGGCGATCACGCGCCCGTGGTCGATGACGGCGATCCGGTCCGCGAGCCGGTCGGCCTCGTCGAGGTACTGGGTCGTGAGCAGCACCGTGGTCCCGGCCGCCACGCGCGCCTCGATCGTCTCCCACAGCTGGAGGCGGCTCACGGGATCGAGGCCGGTCGTCGGCTCGTCCAGGAAGAGCACCGGAGGTCGCGCGACCAGCGCCGCCGCCAGGTCGAGGCGGCGCCGCATCCCGCCCGAGTAGGTCTTGGCCTGCCGGTCCGCGGCGTCGGTGAGCGAGAAGCGCTCGAGCAGCTCGCGCGCGCGCTCGCGCGAGGGCCGGCGGCCGAGGTGGTACAGGCGCCCGACCATCTCCAGGTTCTCGAAGCCGGTGAGGTTCTCGTCGACCGCCGCGTATTGGCCGGACAGCCCGATCTGCGAGCGCACTGCCGCGGCGTCCTTGACGACGTCGAGACCGGCCACGCGCGCCGTGCCTTCGTCGGGCGGCAACAGCGTGGTCAGGATGCGGACGGCGGTCGTCTTGCCGGCGCCGTTCGGGCCGAGGAGGCCCAGGATCGTGCCGGCCGGCGCCACCAGATCGATGCCGTCGAGCGCCGTGACGTCCTTGAACCGCTTGCCGAGGCCCTCCACCTCGATCGCCGCTTCGGCCATGCGAAGCACTGTACGGATCGTCCAAGATGCAGGAATGCCGCCTGTGAACATCTCTGATCCGGAGCTCACCTACGACCCGGAGGACCCCGATGGCTACCGCGCCGGGATGTTCCGGCTCGGCCCGTTGGTCGGCGCCGAGCGCACCGGCACGACCCTCTACCACCTGCCGCCCGGCGAGCTCCTGTGTCCCTACCACTACGAGTACGGCGAGGAGGAGTGGCTCCTGGTCCTGAGCGGCCGGCCGTTCCTGCGCACGCCCGAGGGCACCGAGGACCTCGAGCCCATGGACGTGGCGTTCTTCCCGCGCGGGCCCGAGGGCGCCCACCAGGTGGGCAACCGGTCCGACGAGCCGGCCCGCGTCCTGATGTGGTCCGAGGTCACCTACCCGAGCGCGACCTCGTACCCGGACAGCGACAAGGTCGGCGTCTGGACCGGCGTCAAGCCGGAGGACCTGATCGTGGAGCGGTCCTCGAACGTGGACTACTACCGGGGAGAGACCTGAACTGATGATCTTCCGCCCCCAGAGGAGTGCTCTTTCGAGGCCGCGAGCACCGGGTGCTCTTACAGTCGCGCCATGCGACGGCTCGCGGTCGGAAGCGTCGTATGCGCACTCGCGGCGCTTCCAGCGCCCGCGCTCGCGGCAACGGCGAGCGTGTCGATCAAGCGCGTCTTCTATGCCGCGGCGCCCGCTGAGATAAATGACCTGACGATCTCGCTGTCGGGAGGCGACTTCGTCCTGTCCGACTCCGGGGCCGCGATAGCGGCAGGCCCCCCATGTTCAGGCGCGGGAACCACCGCGGCCTGTCCCAGCGCCGGCATCATCGGGTTCACCGTCAGCGGGGCGGACGAGGCGGACAGCCTGAGGAACACCACGCCGACCGCCTCGACGCTCTCGGGCGGCGACGGGAACGATTCGCTGGAGGGCGGGTCGGGAGACGACACGCTCCGCGGCAACAAGGGAATCGACACCCTCAGCGGCGGCGCGGGAGACGACTTCATCGACGTACGCGGAGACCGGGGCGACATCGTCAGTTGCGGCGGCGGCGATGACACCGTCCGAGCGGATGCCTCCGATCTGATCGCGACCGACTGCGAGACCGTCGAGCGCCCCACCGCTCCGCCGCCCACTCCCGGGAACGGACCCGACCCGTCGCGACCCGGGGGCGGGTTGCTCGGCCCAGTGGAAACCGGAACGCTCGATCCAGGCGCCTGCGCAATGGACCGGCTCGGCACGCCCGGAGTCGACCTCCTCGATGGCACTGACCTGGGCGACAACCTCTTCGGGCTGCAGGGCGACGACGTGCTCAGAGGAGGGCGGAACGACGACTGCCTCTTCGGCGGCGCCGGATCCGATCGGCTGATCGGCGGCCCGGACGACGATCGCCTGCTCGGGGACGACAGCGAGACCGGGGTCGCCGGTAACGACCGGTTGCTTGGGAAGGGCGGCAGCGATCTGCTGCGCGGCGGGGCGGGCAATGACCGGATCAAGGGAGGCGCGGGGAACGACCGCCTCGACGGCGGCCCCGGAGTTAACCGGCTCCGCGGAGGAAGCGGCAACGACCGCCTGACCGCGGTCAACGGGAAGCGGGACCTGCTCAACTGCGGCCCCGGCCGGGACCGTGCCTGGGCCGACGGCGTCGACCTCGTACGCGGGTGTGAACGCGTCCGGCGGACGCCGAAGCGGTAGCGGTGCAGATCAGACGCTGACGCGGCCGCCCTAGCCGGTGCCCCAGCGCTCGGGCTCGCCCCAGGGGGTCGGCCCCGCCGGGTCGCGACCGGTGCCGGCGTACAGGCCCGCGCGAAGCCACGGGCTCATCCTCGCCTCGGCAGGCGCGGGCGGCGGCGCCGTATCGCGCATGAACTGCTCGATCGCGGCAGCGATCGCGGCCGCCTCCTCGGGCGAGGCGGACTGGCGCACCTCGATGCGCGGCCTGGCCGGGCTCTGCTTGCCATTGCGCCCCACGGGCGGGGTAGCGTAGCCCCGTGGCCGACCTGCTCGTGTTCCCGCAGGACCTCGTTCTTCAGGCGATCGAGCCGGCTGATGCGATCGAGCGGGTCCGGGACGGGTTCGTCGAGTACGCCGGCAACGAGTGGCAGATGCCGCCGAAGGTGTATCTCGACGCCTCGCCGAACGGGGACTTTCGGGCGATGCCCGCGAAGGGGGCCGGGCTGGCGATCCTGAAGTGGGTCACCTCGTTCCCGGGGAACCCGCAGGCGGGCCTCCCGGTGGTGATGGGGATGATCTGCGTGTCCTCCGCGGTGGACGGGGAGCCGCTCGCGCTCGTGGACGTCCGCGCCGTCACGGCGCTGCGCACCGGCGCCGTGGCGGCCGTGGCCGCGCAGGAGCTGGCCCGGGAGGACGCGCGCACGGTCGGCATCGTCGGCTGCGGGCTGCACGGCACCTGGGCCGCTCGCTGTCTCGCGGCCGCCGAGTACGGCCCGGGCGTCTGCTTCGATCCCGACCCGGAGGCCGCCGGGCAGCTGGCGGGCGAGCTCGGCTGGGAGGCCGGCACGCGCGAGGACGCGCTCGGCTGCGACGTCGTGACCTGCGTGACCCCGGGCAACGAGCCGGTGGTCGGCAGGGGCGACCTCCGGCCCGGCATGCATCTCAACATGCTCGGCGCCGACGGGCCGGGCAAGGCGGAGGCGGACCCCGATGCGGTGGCGGCGTGTCAGCTCTTCTGCGACGAGTGGGAGCAGGCGAGCCACGGCGGCGAGCTGACCGGCGCGGTGGAGGCGGGGCTGGTGAGCCGCGACGACGTGGCCGAGCTGGGCGCGGTCCTGACGGGCTCCCATCCAGGGCGTTCCGCTCCGGATGGGGTTACGCTGTTCGACTCCACCGGGCTTGCCATCCAGGACCTCGCGCTCTGCCTGGCGCTGATCGAGGCGCATCGCGCCGGGCGCGTGCGGGCGGACTCGATCCGGCTCTAAAGCTCCGACGCCCTCCCCCCGAATACGAGGCCATATGCGCAAACTGCTTCTCACCATCGCCGTACTGGTCCTGCCCGTGGTGGCCGCGGGCTGCGGGAACACGGACGAGGCCGCGTCCGGAGCATCCGAGCTCGTCCCCGCCGGCTCCGTGATGTACGGCGAGGCGAACCTCGAGCCGGACGGCGACCAGAAGCAGGCGATCGACTCGATCCTGTCCAAGTTCCCGGGCAGCGGCGAGCCCGGCGACAAGCTGAAGGACCTGATCGAGAAGGGCCTGCGCGAATCGGACGCGCCGATCAGCTTCAAGAAGGACATCGAGCCGTGGCTCGGCGACGAGGCGGCGTTCTTCATCGGCGGCATCGGTCAGAGCGGGCAGGCCAAGGCCTCCGCGGCACTGGTGGCGACCACCGACGAGGACAAGGCGCGCGCCACGCTCGAGAAGTCCGCCGAGGGCAAGATCACCGCGCACGACTACAAGGACGTCGAGTACCTCACGGACAGCGGCTCGGACGATGCCGCCGCGGTGTTCGACGGATTCGTGGTGCTCGGCACCGAGGACGGCGTGAAGGCCGCCATCGACACGAGCGAGGGCGGCAAGAAGCTCTCGGACGATGACGGCTTCCAGAAGGCGCTCGACGACGCCGCGAGCGACCGGCTCGGCTTCTTCTACGTGAACTCGCCCGCGCTGATGGACGCGGCGGCCGAAGCGGGCACGCAGTTCCCGGAGTCGTTCCGGAAGCTCTTCAAGGAGCCGGTCGCCGCCACGATCGACGCCGACGACGACGGCGTGACGGCGGAGGCGAACGTCCCGTCCGAGCTCGCTCACACGCTCGGGTTCCTCGGCGAGAGCAGCGACCTGATCGCCGGTCTGCCGGCCGACTCCTGGCTGGCGGTCGGCCAGAAGAACTTCGGGAAGGTGATCGGCTACTACGAGGACGCGTTCGCCTCCCTCGCCGGCGGCCGCGACCAGATCGAGGGCCAGTTCAAGGCGGCGACCGGGCTCGACCTCCAGCAGGACGTCCTGTCGTGGATGGGCGACTTCGGCATCTTCGTGCGCGGCACCAGCGTGGCGAAGCTCGACGGCGCGCTCGTCGTGGAGACCTCCGACGAGGCGAAGTCCGCACGCTTCCTGTCCACGCTCGAGCGGCTCGCCCGGACCCAGTCCGACAGCGATACCGAGATCCGTCCGCGCGGCGGCGGATTCACCGTGAGGATCGCGAACGTCCCCGAGGAGATCCACGTCTTCCAGGCGGACGGGCGCGTGGTCGTCGCCTATGGCGACGCGGCGGCGAGGGAGGCGGTGAAGCCGGCCCAGAAGCTGGCCGACTCGCCGGACTTCTCCTCCGTGAAGGACTCGCTCGGCGACTACGACGTCTCGTTCTACGTCCTCGTGAAGCCGATCCTCGACCTGGTCGACTCCACCTCGGCGGGCGACGACGCCGACTGGCAGGACGCGAAGCCCTACCTCGAGCCGCTGAACGCGCTGGTGGCGGGCACCTCGGGCAGCGGCGACGACCTCAAGTCGGCATTCAAGCTGGTCGTGAAGTAGCGCTCGCTCAGAGCGCCTGGGTCAGCGCGACGATCAGGAGCGCAAGCGCAACCAGCCCGGCGATGACGACCACGACGATGTTGGTCACAAGCGCCGCCGGGAGCCACCCGGGCGTCTCGGGAGCCGGGCGCGCGCCGGGCGGCTCACCGCCCTCGACGTGCCAGCCCATCGACGCCGCGAGCGTGTTGGTGATGAACTGGTTGAGGCTGACCTCCTCGCGCTCTGCCGCCTCGGCGAGCTCCGCGTGCAGTGACTGCGGCATCCGAAGCATCAGTCGTCCGCTGTGGCCGCCTCGTGACCTGACCGGCTCGGCGCCGGGCCCCGGAGTACCGGCCGGACTGGGCTCGAGCCGCACGACCTGGGCCGCCTGCCCGGGCGCCGCCGCTGCCGCCGGCGCCTCCTCGAAGGCCCGACCCTCGAGCTCCGAGCGCACCTTGGCGAGCGCCCCGTCGGCGCGGCGCGCGAGCGCGCTCTGTGACATGCCGAGCTCGGTTGCCACCTCGCGCCGGCTGCGCTCCTCCACGAACCTCAGGTAGAGGATCGTGCGGTCGGTCTCGTCCAGGGTCCGGAAGGCGCCCGACAGCGCCAGTCGCGCATCGCTCGCATCCTGTTCGCTCGATCCTGCCTCCGTCACGCGGTCGACCGGCTTGCCGGTCGTGGACTGCAGCCGGGCGAGATCCTGATGCGTGACGCCCAGCTCGGCAGCGAGCTCATCGGCGCTCGGCGCCCGTCCGAGCTGCGCGGTCAGTTGCTCGCGGGCCGCGGGGACGCGCATACCGGCCTCGTGCAGACGGCGAGGCAGGCGCACGGTGGATACGCGGTCGCGGAGGTGCCGCTTCATCTCACCGGCGACCGTGGGCACCGCGAACGCGACGAACTCCTCGCCGCGCTTGGTGTCGAACCGCTCGATCGCGTTCAGAAGCCCGATCGAGCCGGCCTGGACGAGGTCGTCGTGCTCCGCACCGCGGCGGTCGTGCCGGTGGGCGAGCGCCTCGACCAGTGGCATGTACAGCTCGACGAGACGAGTGCGTGCGCGCTCGTCCCCACCCTCGCGGTAGGCGGACAGCAGTCGGCCTGTGGCCGTATCTCGAGCGGTGCGGAAGCGTCGGGCCATGACGTCTTTGGCGCGGAAATGCACCGTTTGGCTAGTCCAACCTTAACCACGAATCTCCATGTCAGCGAGACTTGGGCGCGTGCTCGCGGCGGTCGTGTCGGACCTCCACCTCGGCACCCACTCGGGCGCCGACCTGCTGCGCAGCCCCGAGGTTCAGGCGAAGCTCTTCGACGCGCTGTCCGACGCGGACGAGGTCGTGCTGCTCGGAGACACCGTCGAGCTGCGCGACGCCTCGCTCGCGGGGTCGCTCGAACGCGCGCTCCCCTTCTTCGAGGCGCTCGGTGCCGCGCTCGGGTCGCGCAGGCTGACGATCGTGCCGGGGAACCACGACCACCGGCTCGCCGAGGATGCGCTGAGGCGCGCACGACACCTGGGTCTCGAGCAGCGTTTCGAGGTTCGGCGCGGGGACGCGCTCGAGCCCGTGGCGCGACGCATGGGCGGCTCCCCGGTGGTGCTCGCGTACCCGGGGCTGTGGGTGAGAGACGACGTGTACGCCACCCACGGGCATTACCTTGACTGCCACTCGGAGGCGCCGACGTTCGAATGCAGGGCGAGGGGCCTCGTCGAGCGAATTCGCCGGCTCGACCACGACGGCTACGGCTCGCCCAGGGACTACGAGCGGGCGCTCGCGCCGATCTACCGGTTGATCCATTGGGGCGTCCAGCCGGCTGCCGTCCGCGCCGCGGCGCACATGGGGAGAAGGCTCGTCCGGAGGTGGGAGCGGCCGCGTGCCGAGCCCGGTGCCCGCATCCGGTTCGGGGTGCCCGCCATGGAACGGGTGGTCCACAACCTGGGCATCGACGCGCGGCACGTCCTGTTCGGGCACCTGCACGGCCCTGGCCGATGGGAGACCCGCAGCGGCGTCGAGCTGGTCAACACGGGGTGCTGGGTGGAGGATCCCGTCTCGGTTTCGCCCGGAACCTGTGTCCTCGTGCCAAACGAGGGGCCGCCGCGCCTGCAATCGGTGCTTTGAGCCGTCTGATACCGCGCTGATACCACCGGCTACCGCCTCGATATCACGCATCACGGCGCGGGCCGGGGTACCTGCCCGTGTGAATGGCGTGTGAATGGACCCAACGGCCGCGCATCCTGTTCGCCGTCCTTGTGGCGGTGCTCGTGGCGCTGTCCATCCCCGCAACCGGCCACGCCGCGGAGCGCGACAGGCTCGCGTCCGCGGGTGTGCTGGAGCGGGGTTCGGGCTACGAGAGCGCAGGCGGCTCGCACGCCGTTCGCATCCTGCAGGGCCGCCTTCGGCGGTCGGGTGACCGGCCCGGCCCGATCGACGGCCTATACGGCCCGCTGACCCAGGGAGCGGTGCAGCGCTTCCAGCAGCGGCATGGCCTGGCGGTCGACGGGATCGTCGGCCGCCAGACCAGGCGGGCGCTGTTGGGCACGCTCACGCGCAAGTCGCCGAGCCCGAGCATCGGGCTCGAGAGCGCAGGTGAGCAGCCACACGCCCGACCGCTGTCCGCCGCTGCGGCGAGCCGGGATGGGCCGGTGTCCGGGACGAGCGGCGTCCCACCTGAGCTCCTCGCGGCACTTGCGGCACTTGCGGGTCTGATGGCCTTCCTGACGTTGCGCAAGCAGGGAGAGATGCGTCTCAACCTGGGTCTCACCTGTGCCGCGCTGCTCGCCGTGTTCGGCATCGGCGCGGTTGCGGGCGCGCTCTTCGCCACCCGGGCCGCGCCCCAGGGGACCGCCCGCGCGACTGCGGCGTCCGGCATCCTGCTCGCGGGCACCCCGGCGCCCGACCGCGCACGGCGCACCGCCGCGCGGGTCGACGCCGGCTCCATCAAGATCCCGATCGTGGCGGCCGCCGCGCCGCGCGGGCGCTCGGTGAACCCCTCCTCCACGGAGCCCGCGTCCGTGTCGCTCGCCCCCGCGGTCTCACGCGCCGCCCCGATCGCTCCGGTAATCCGCGCCCATCCGCGTGCGCGGCCGACGGCCTCGCGGGATCGCGCGGCCACCTATGTCGTGAAGCCGGGCGACTCCCTGTCTGACATCGCGCGGGCCGAGCTCTCCGCGGCCTCGGACGAGCGCGTCAGCGCGGAGGTCCAGAGGCTCGCCCAGCTCAACCTCGACGGCCGCATCCGCTCGGGCGACCCGAACGTGCTCGAAGCGGGCGAGGAGCTGAGGCTCCCATGAACGCGCTTCCCGACTCCGGAGTGGGGAGCGCCCTGCGGCGCCTGCGGACGCTCGGCTCGCTGGAGGCGCTCTTCCGCGAGGCCGCCCGGGCGCTGTGCGAGAACCTTGGCTTCGAACGCGCCGCGGTGTTCAGCGCCCGCGGGCGATCGCTGACTCTGGAGAGCGTTCACGGGCGCGACCTCGATCCGCGCGAGCTCGACGAGCTCAGCGCACTGGCGACAGACCCACCGCCGCTCGGCCCTGGTCTCCACGAGTCGGAGGTGCTTCGCCGGCAGCGGGCGGTGCTGGTCGAGGATGCGGACTCCGACTCGCGCGCGCTCGGGCTCCTCCCCGGCGCCTCCGCGTTCGTGGCCGCGCCGGTCGTATGCCACGAGCGCCCTGTTGCACTGATCCACGCCGACCTCGGCGCCAGCGGGCACATTCTCACCGACTACGACCGGGAGACGGTTTGGGCGTTCGCCGAGGGCTTCGGGTGCGTGCTCGAACGCTGCGTGCTCGCCAGCCGGCTTCGCGAGCAGTCCGCGCGCGTGGTGGCGCTCGCCAGGTCCACCGAGGCGAGCGTGGTGGCGCTGAGCCGGCCCGAGATCGAGCTCGACGCGCCCGGGGCTCGCCAGACGGTCCCGCAGCTTCGGCCTCGGTCGGCGAACGCGCTCGAGGACGAGCTGACGCGCCGCGAGCTGGAGGTGCTCTCGATGCTCGCGGAGGGCGAGACGAACGCACGCATCGCGGGACGGCTGATCGTCTCTGAGGACACGGTCAAGACGCACGTGAAGCACATCCTGCGGAAGCTCGGAGTGCACAACCGCGCGCAGGCGGTGTCGCGGTATTTCCGGGCGAAAGATGCCCCCTTCGAGGAAGAGAAATCACCCCTTGGCTCGATGCGGGTGAGGAGCTAGGGGATGAGTCTGGTGTGGTGCAGGCAGCCATCTCGCTCACCGCGCCGACGCCTCCGGCAGAGGTCGTCGACGAGGCCACAGTTCCTCTCCTGTCGATCGTCGTACCGACCAAGAACGAACGCGACAACGTAGCCGCACTGGTCGAGCGGCTCGAGGCCGCGCTTCCCACCGTCGCGATGGAGATCATCTTCGTCGACGACAGCGACGACGGGACTCGCGAGATGGTCGATGCGCTGGCGGAGGACGGCCATCATGAGCTCGTCCTGGTTCCTCAGGCGTCTCAGCGGCGGATCTGCGGGCTGGGCGCCGCCGTTCTGCAGGGCATGCGCGAGGCGCGCGGCCCGTGGGTCTGCGTCATGGACGCCGACCTCCAGCACCCGCCGGAGCTGATCGCCGCGCTGCTCGAGCAGGGCGAGTCGCGCGACCTCGACATCGTCGTGGCGAGCCGATACTCCGATGACGGCGACGCGGGGAGCTTCGGGTGGATGCGGGCGATGGCGTCGCGGTCGACCACCACCGCAGCGCGCATGGTGTTCCCCCGCCGCCTCAGAGGCGTCAGCGACCCGATGAGCGGCTTCTTCCTGGTGCGGCGCGAGGCGTTGGACCTCGACTCTCTGCGGCCGCGCGGCTTCAAGATCCTGCTCGAGATCCTCGTCCGCCATCCCGACCTGCGCGCGGCAGAGGTCTCGTTCAAGTTCGGAGAGCGGCGCGCCGGCCGCAGCAAGGCCTCGATCCGGGAGGCGATGCGCTACCTCGGCCTGCTTGCGCGGCTGCGATTCGCTCGCTTCGGGATCGTGGGCCTCTCCGGCCTCGTCGTGAACACCCTGCTGCTCGCGTTCTTCACCGACGTGATCGGCCTCTTCTACGTGGTCTCGGCGGTGATCGCCACCCAGGGGTCCACGTTGTGGAACTTCTGCTTCACCGAGCTGTGGGTGTTCTCGGGGCGGGACCACCGTCGGAGTCGCGGCACGCGCCTGGCCATGTTCTTCCTGATGAACAACGTCGCGCTGGCGCTGCGCGGCCCCCTGCTCGTGCTCCTCACCACCGGGCTCGGGATCCACTACGTGGTCTCGAACGTGATCTCGCTGCTGGTGCTCACGCTAGTCCGGTTCGGACTGGCCGACACCTGGATCTGGGCCAAGGCGAGTCCGCGGGACGTCCAGACGTGGGGGCCGTACTCCTACGACATCCACGGCATCGTCTCCGTCTCCTCAGAGGTCCGCCTACCCGAGCTCGAGCGCTTCCGGGTCGGCGGGCTGGTCGGTGAGCCGGACATCCGGGTCCGCCTGGGCAGTGTCTCCGCGAACGACAATGGGGTGGGACCCGTCGTTCGCTACAGCGAGGGCCCGGGCGGCCTCGGATTCGGGCTGGTGATCCACGCGGGCCGGCAGATCGAGGCCACGGCGTCCCGGCTTGTGGGGCGGTCGCCACACGTGCTCTACACGAACGTCGTCGAGCCGATCCTGCGCTGGTCCTTCGCGGAGCGCGGATACGCGCTCGTCCACGCGGCGTGCCTTGCGGATCGCGGACGCGCCTTCCTGCTCACCGCGCGCACGGACACCGGGAAGACCACCACCAGCCTCAAGATCCTGGACAGCACGGCGTACTCGTTCCTGTCTGACGACCTTACGCTCGTGACCCCTCAGGGGCGGGTGCTCACTTATCCCAAGCCGCTGACCATCAGCAGGCACACGCTGCGCGCGGTGAAGACCCCGCTCCTCTCGCGCCGCGAGCGATGGGGGCTCGTCTTTCAGAGCCGTCTGCACTCACGCTCCGGGCGGCGGGTCGCCTTCGTGCTGGCCAAGACGCACCTGCCGGCGGCGACGATCAACGCGATCGTCCAACTGCTCGTGCCGCCGCCGAAGTTCCATGTGGAGCGACTCGTGCCGGACGTGGACGTGGCGGCCGACGCGCGGCTCGCCGGGATGGTCGTGATCGAGCGCGGTGGCCGCGGCGAGGCGGTGCTGGACGAGCGCGAGGCGCTCGCGACTCTGCTCAGCAACTGCGAGGACGCGTATGGGTTCCCGCCGTACTCCGCGATCGAGCACTTTCTCCGCTCGCGGAACGGCATGGATCTGGCTGACCGCGAGCGAGAGATAGTGGCGCACGCGCTGAGCGGGCTGCCGGCCACGCTGATCCGGAGCGACTCGATGGACTGGGGGAGCCGGTTGCCCGGTGTGGTGAGCGCCTGGAAGGGTCACGCGAACGGTCACGCCGGCCGGAACGGCCACCGCGAGCGTGCGCCCGTCCACGCTTAGAAGCCGCGCGTCGCCCGGCTCACCGCCACGCGTGCTCGTCGATGAGCTGCGCGCACGCAACCTGACGCCGAGGCTCCAGCTCGGTGCGGTGCTCGCACTGGCAACCGGGCTTCGGCTGTGGCACCTGAACAGCGTCGGCTTCAACAGCGACGAGGCGGTCTATTCCGGCCAGGGCGCGGCGATCGCGGGCGCGCCCGAGCTTGGCGACCTGTTCCCCATCTTCCGGGCGCACCCGCTTCTCGTTCAGACAGTCCTCTCGTTCGGGTGGCGGCTCGGGCTCGACACCGGTTTCGAGCGGCTCGTGTCGGTGGCGGCGGGCGTGGCGACCGCGTTCCTGGTCTACGAGCTGGGCAGGCAGCTCTACGGGCGCCGCACCGGCCTGGTCGCGGCGCTGCTGCTCGCGGTGATGCCGTATCACGTCGTCGTCTCGCGCCAGGTTCTGCTCGACGGGCCGATGACGATGCTCGCCACGCTCACGTTGCTCCTGCTGGTGCGCTTCGTCCTGAGCGGGCGGGTCGCGTGGCTGTACGCGACGGGCGCGGCCATGGGGCTCACCTTCCTCGCGAAGGAGACGAGCATCGTGCTGCTGTTCGCGATCTACGCGTTCCTGGCGCTCACGCCAGAGCTGCGCGTGCGGCTGCGCGACCTCGCCATCTCGATGGGGGTGATGGTGCTCGTCATAGCGCCGTTCCCGCTGAGCCTGTTGCTCAGCGGACGCTCCGGCACGGGCGAGAGCTACCTCACGTGGCAGCTGTTCCGGCGGCCGAACCACGACTGGATCTTCTACGCGTCGAACGTGCCGGAGATGATCGGCCCGCTGGTCCTGGCCGCGGCGGTCGCCGGCCTCGTGATCATGCGGAGAAGCGGCTCGTGGCCGGAGCGCCTCCTCCTGTGCTGGATCGCCGTCCCCGTCCTGTTTTTCGAGCTGTGGCCGGTGAAGGGGTTCCAGTACCTCCTGCCGATCGCGGCGCCGGTGGCCGTGCTCGCCGCGCGTCCGCTGGTGGAGAGGCGGATGCGGCCCGTCCTGGCGGTCGTCTGCGTGAGCCTGCTCGTTGTGAGCGTCGGGCGTGTCGCGTCCACCGAGCAGCGCACCGTGCTGGCCGGCGCGGGCGGGGTGCCCGCGGGCCGCGAGGCCGGCGACTGGATCGACTCGCACGTGCCGAGAGGCGCGACGTTCATGACGATCGGCCCGTCGATGGCGAACCTCGTGCAGTTCTACGGGCGGCGCGAGGCGTACGGGCTCTCGGTGAGCCCGAACCCGCTCAATCGCAACCCGTCCTACGAGCCGATCCCGAACCCGGACCAGGCGCTGCGCTCCGGCGACATCCAGTACGTCGTCTGGGACACCTTCTCGGCGTCGCGCGCTCCCGGCTTCTCCGATCGCCTGCTGGGCTACGCGGAGCGCTACGACGCGCGCGCCGTGCACGTCGAGACGCTCCCGATGGCCACCGCGGACGGACGTACCGCCAGGAAGCCGGCGATCGTCGTGTACGAGGTGCGGCCTTGAGGGGGCGCGTCCTTGCCGTGCTCGCGCTCACGGCCACGGGGTGGTCGGTGTCCGCGCCGCCGGCCTCGGGGGAGGTCCCGCCGGCGACGCCCATCCGGCACTTCGTGGTGCTGATGCAGGAGAACCACTCCTTCGACAATTACTTCGGGACGTATCCGGGCGCCGACGGCATCCCTCCCGGCGCCTGCATGCCGATTCACCCCTCCCTAGGCCGGCGGCCGTGCGTGCGTCCCTTCCGGCTGGGGGATCGCGCCGGGCCGGACCTCCCGCACGACGCCTCCACCGAACGTGCCCAGGCGCGCGGCGGTCACATGGACGGCTTCATCAGCGGCGTCTCGCGGGGAACGCAGCTCCCCGAGACGGCGGTCATGGGCCGCTACGACGGGCGCGACCTGCCCTTCTACTGGAACGTCGCCGGCGAGTACGTGCTCTTCGACAGGTGGTTCGCGTCCTCGCGCGGCGGCAGCGTGCCCAACCGCTTGGCCTGGGTGGCGGGTTCGCCCAGGTCGCGAGAGACGATCTTCGACCGGCTCGAGCGGCGCGGGATCTCGTGGAAGTTCTACGTCGAGGACTACGACCCGACCCAGAGGCGTCGCGCCGGCGCGCCCCCCGCGACGGGTCCGCAGGCGGTGCGTGTTCCGCTTCTCAACATGCCGCGGTTCGTGCACCGACCGCGGTTGCTCCGGCACATCGTCGACCTGGACCAGTACTACGACGACCTGCGTAGCGGGACGCTCCCGGAGGTGGCGTACATCGCTCCCGCCGGCGGCAGCGAACACCCACCCCGGCGGCCCGAGACCGGACAGACGCTGGTCCGGTCGCTGCTCACCGCGCTGGCGCGGAGCACGCTCTGGTCGCACTCGGCGTTCCTGTGGACCTACGACGAGTGGGGCGGCTGGTACGACCACGTGCTGCCGCCGGCGGGCCGCGGGTTCCGCGTGCCGGCGCTGCTGGTGAGCCCGTTCGCACGCCGTGGCGCGGTGGACGGCACCACCCTCGAGCACGCGTCGATCGCCAGGTTCATCGAGCACAACTGGCGCCTGCGCCCGCTGTCGCGCCGCGATGCCCGCGCGAACGACATCACCAGTGCATTCGACTTCGCGGCCCCCGGGCGGGCGGCGGAGATCGTGCCGGCCACCCGCGCGGCGGACCGGGACCGCGAGCCGCGGCGGTGGGTCATCTACCTCTGGTACGGCGCGGCGGTGGTGCTCGCGGTGGCGCTCATTCGGCGCGCCGGCCGGAGGCGCGCCGCGGCGGTGCCGCTCGCCGCCCTGGCGATTGCGCTCCTCCTGGCGGCGGGCCCCGCCCCCGCGCGAGCTTCCGACCGCGTTCCCGCCGTGATCCAGACCAACCCTCCCACGCCCGGGATGACGTTCTCGGTCGACGGCGTCCGCTTCGTGGCGGACGCGGAGGGCACGGCCTATCCGCCGCCGGACGCCGTCGGGACGTCGCAGCGCGTGCGAGCGCTCGCGACCCGGATCGGCCCCGGGGTGCGGGCTCGCTTCGACCGCTGGTACGGCCGCGGCAGCGTCGCGGCGCTCGACCTGGACCACCGCGTCAGGCTCCGGTTCGTCGATCTTGCGGGCAGGAGCGTGGACCCCGAGGTGGTCGACTCGGTGACGCTGTTGGGCAGCAACGGCGCGCGGCGCACGTTCCGCGGCCAGACGGCGGGCTGGCTTCAGGGCAACCGGGTGGTGCCCGAGACCGGCGGTCGCCGGTCCACGCTGGTTTCGTACGCCGCCGAGCGCGTGGTCGTGACCGGAGCGAGCGTGGTCCACCGCGGGCAGCAGCGCTTTTTCCCGGCCAAGGCGCGGGAGATCCGCCTGCGGCTGCTGCTGTTCTCGGCGCGCTTCGAGGTGCACGACGCGCTGCTTGGGTTCCCGATCGGCTCCGCCGTGCGGCTTCGGTTCCCGGACGGGCGCATCGAGAACTACGCCGTGGGCTCCGGCGGCGAGATCACCGTGAACTCGCTCCCGCGGGGGGACTACCGGGTCAGCGCCGACGCACTCGGCATCTCCTCGTCGCGCCCGGTCGCGCTCTCCGGCGACCAGCGTGTGGAGCTCCGCGTGATCAGCTGGCTCGACATCGCCGTCGTCCTGCTGGTCCTGGCATCGGTGGCGCTCGGGTTGCTGTATGTGCGGCGTCCGGCTCGGGCCGGCACCGCAGCCTGCGCAGTGGCGGCTCTGTTGGTCGCGTCGGCGATCGGCGCGCCGGCCGCACGGGCCGCCGAGCGTCCCGATCCGCTGTTCGCCTACTACTACATCTGGTTCAACGGGCCCTCGTGGGACCGGGCCAAGACCGACTACCCCGTGCTGGGGCGCTACACGAGCGACGACCGCGGCGTCATGCGCCAGCACATCGCGTGGGCGAAGCGCGCCGGCATCGACGGGTTCATCGTGAGCTGGAAGAGCACGCCCGTACTCAACAGGCGGCTCGAGCGGCTCGCCGATGTGGCCGGGTCGGAGCGGTTCAAGCTGCTCGTGATCTACCAGGGACTCGACTTCTACCGCGAGCCGTTGCCCGCGGCACGCGTCGCGCGTGACCTCGACTGGTTCCACGCCAACCTCGCCGGGCGGACGGCGTTCCGAGCGTTCCGCAAGCCGCTCGTGATCTGGTCGGGCACGTGGCGCTTCTCGCGGCGCGAGGTGGCCTCGGTCACGCGTTCGCGGCGTGACGGGCTGCTGATCCTTGCCAGCGAGCGCAACATTGCCGGCTACCGGCGGCTCGCCGGGCTCGTCGACGGGGACGCGTACTACTGGGCGTCGGTCAACCCGCGCACCTACCCCGGCGAGGCGGCGAAGCTGCGTCAGCTCGGACACGCGGTACACGCCGCGGGCGGCATCTGGATCCCCTCGGCGGCGCCGGGATTCGACGCGCGGCTGGTGGGAGGCACGAGCGTGGTCCAGCGCCACGGCGGCGACACCCTGCGCGAGGAGCTGGACGCCGCCGCGAGCTCCGATCCGGACGCTCTCGGGCTGATCAGCTGGAACGAGTTCAGCGAGAACACGCACATCGAGCCGAGCTTGCGTCACGGTTCCCGCTATCTGGACGTGGTGGCGGACGTGAGGCACGCGAAGCTGCCTCAGTCGGGCGAGTTCGACTCCAGTGAGCCGGCCGCCACGGGTGTGAACTACGGCGTTCCGCTGCTCGGCGCGATGGCGCTCTTCCTGGTCGCCAGCCTGGGTCTTCTGCTCCGGCCTCGCGTCACCCTTCGACGGTAGGAATGTCACCAGTCCGCGCGTTGTGGGGGGTGCGCACCGGGCGTACGGTCGGCGGACGAAGTATCTGCTCACAGCGATCGCTCTGCTCTGCGGCCTGGTGTTGCCGCCCGCCGCGGTCGCGTACGCGCCGCAGCTGACGCGGTACCCGTACCTGACCGACGTGGTGGGGACCACCGGGACCGTGAACTGGGCGACGGACCGCTCCCGCACCAGCGGCCGGGTGAGGTATGGGCGCGAGGGCGTGGAGTCGTGCTCGGCGCACTCGGTGACGGCTACCCGGACGAGCATGACCGTCAACGGCGTCTCGGAGTACCAGTGGCGCGCCACGATGAGCGGGCTCGCGCCGGCCGCGCGCTACTGCTACCGCGTCGAGTTCGGGACCACCGCGCCAGTGATCGACCTGCTGGGGACGGATCCGTCGATCTCGTTCAGCGCGCAGCTACCGGCCGGCGCGCCGGCGCCGTTCTCGTTCGCCGTCCTCGGCGACTTCGGCGCGGTTGGGACCACGCAGGCGGGCGCGGACAATCGCCAAGCCGACGTAATGGCCCAGATCGCGAAGAGCGGCGTGCGGTTCGCTGTGGGGACGGGCGACACCGCTTATCCGAACGGCACGCAGACGAACTACGGCGACCTGAACCAGACCGGCTCGGACGTCAGCACGATCTTCGGGCCGCAGTTCTGGCCCAAGTTCGGTGCGTCGACCCCGTTCTTCAGTGCCACCGGGAACCACGGTTTCACCAGCACCTTCCTGACCAACTGGCCGCAGCCGACGGCGGCCTCGGACCCCGGCGAGCGGTACGGGATGGAGACGTACTGCTGCCCGAACGGGACGAACTCGGCCTCCTACCCGAGCGCTTGGTACGCGTTCGATGTCGGGGTCGCCCGCTTCTATGTGCTCGAGGCCGCCTGGAACTCGTCCAACGTCGGCACCGCCGATCAGTACAAGAACGACTACGACACCCACTGGACGCCCACGAGCCCCGAGTACGCGTGGCTCGCGAAGGACCTCGAGGCGAACCAGTCACAGCTGAAGTTCGCCTTCTTCCACTATCCGATGTACTCGTCGAACGCGACAGAGACGTCCGACACCTGGCTGCGGGGGCCGAGCAGCCTCGAGGGCCTCCTCGCTCGCAACGGGGTGGCGATCGGCTTCAGCGGCCATGCGCACAACTACACGCGCAACACGAAGCCCGACGGCGGGCTGGTCACCTACGTGACGGGCGGGGGTGGGGCTCGGTTGGAGCCCGCGACGAAGTGCACCGCGCCGGTGGCCTACGCGCTCGGCTGGTCGTACACGACGGGCGGCAGTGCCTGCGGCACGCTACGACCGACTTCGATCGCGCAGGTGTTCCACTTCCTCAAGGTCACGGTCGACGGCACTCACGTCACGGTCGAGCCGACCGACTCTCAGGGCCGGACCTTCGACGTGCGGAGCTACGACTTCCCGGGGAGCGCACCTCCGCCTCCGCCGCCGCCGCCTCCGGGGCCGATCGCGCTGGTGCGCCAGGCCACGGCGGGAGCCGCGACGGCTGCTCCCTCCCTGACGGTTCCGATCGCCTCGGGCGCCGGTCACGCGCTCGTCGCCGCGATCGCCGTGCAGGCCGGAAGCACCACCTCGGTCAGCTCGGTGACCGATTCGGCGGGCAACGCGTGGACGAAGGGCCCGGTGGGATTCCTGTCGGGCTCGAACACGCGCGTGGAGATCTGGCACGCGACGGCCTCCGCGCCGGTGTCGCAGGTCACCGCGAACCTGTCCGCTCCCGACATGGTCAGCGTGAACGTGTCCGAGTGGAGCGGCGTCGCTACGACGCAGGCCGTCGACGCGTCAGGCGGCCAGGGCAACGCCTCGGCCACGACGGCCCAGACCCCGGCGATCACGACCACCAATCCGAGCGACCTGGTCGTCGGCGCGATCAACTTCCCGCGCGCGATCTCGTCGACGCTGACCACGCCGGGCTTCTCCGAGCTCGCGGACTTCAACGCCTCGACGGTCAGCGGCCGGGCGGCTTACGGGATCGTCTCGGCGACGGGCAGCTACTCGCTCTCGTGGACCCTGTCTGCAGCGTCCACGAGCGGCGCCGCCATCCTCGCGCTCAGGGCGGCTCCGCCGTGATGGGGTCGGCGCGCCGGCTTTTCCTCGCGGCCGTTGCGATCGCGGCCGTGGCGAACGCATCGCCTGCCGGCGCCGCCGACCCCGTCATCGCCGCTGCGGGCGATATCGCGTGCGCACCGACCGATCCCGGCTACAACGGGGGAAATGGGACGGCGAGCCGCTGCCGGCAGAAGGCCACATCGAACCTGCTCGTGGGAGCGGGCCTCTCGGCCGTGCTCCCGCTGGGTGACATCCAGTACGACAGCCCGACCGCCGCGAACCTGAAGGCGGTGTACAACCCGACATGGGGCCGAGTGAAGTCGATCAGCCGGCCGGTGATCGGCAACCACGACGGGTCGGGCGCCTCGTACTTCGACTACTTCAACGGCGCTGGCGCCGCGAACGGCCCGGCGGGACCGCGCGGACGCGGCTACTACAGCTTCGACGTCGGCAGCTGGCACGTCGTCGCCCTGAACTCGAACTGCACGCGGGTGTCATGCGGCGCGGGGTCGATTCAGGAGAAATGGCTGCGAGCCGACCTCGCGGCGCACCCGGCGGCGTGCACGCTGGCGTTCTGGCATCACCCCCGCTACAGCTCGGGGCACGATGGGAGCCACATCACGCTGAGCGCGTTCTGGAGCGACCTGCACGCCGCCGGCGCCGAGCTGGTGCTCGCCGGGCACAGCCATGACTACGAGCGGTTCGTCCCTAAGGATGCGCGGGGCAAGGCGAGCCCGACTGGCATACGGCAGTTCGTCGTGGGCACCGGCGGCGCGTTCATGACCGGTCTCGGAACCTCCAGGGTCGCTGGGAGCGAGGTGGCGCAGAACACGACGTTCGGGGTGCTCAGGCTGGCGCTCCACCCGTCCAGCTACGACTGGCGCTTCGTGCCGATCGCGGGCCGAACCTGGACCGACTCCGGGTCGGGCCAGTGCCACGGCCCGGGCGGCGCACCGCTCGCGCCCACCGCCGGACCGCCGGCCACTGACCGAACCGCGCCGATACTCACCGGCCTGCGGGTCACGCCGCGTCGCGTCAGCGGGCACGCCGTGTTCCGCTACAGGCTGTCCGAGGCCGCAAGTGTGCGCTTGGGAATAGCGCGAGTGCACGCGAAGGGACACGCTCGGCGTATCGGCAAGCTCCGCGATGCCGGCGCCGCGGGGGCGAACCGCCGCGGCTTCTACTGCAGGCTTGGAGGGAGGCGCCTCAGCCCCGGCCTCTACACCGCCCGGGCCGTTGCCCGTGACCCAGCCGGAAATTACTCGAGACCCAAGAAGGTGAGGTTCCGGATCGTCCGTTGACACGCCCATACGGCGGGTCTACGTTGCGCAATGGACCCGCAGTTCGAGGAGGACGAAGCACCTGGAGCAGCAGGCTCCATGTCCTTGTAGGCCACGGGCGGTCCTCTCCACCGCCATGGTCCCCCGTACGCTTCTTTCCCTGCTGTGCGTCGTTGCGGGCGCTTGCTGGCCCGCCGTGGCCGCCGCCGCACCTGCACCCGATCCCGCCCCCCAGGCGCCGGCTCCCGCGCCGGACCCCGCACCCGGCGCGGGAGCCACCCAGCCGACCCAGACGCCCTCGTCAGGCACGGCACCGTCGACCTCCGCGCCACCGTCGGTGGGCGTGCCAAGCACGCCGGACACGACCACGGGGACCGGCACAGCCGCGTCGGCGGGAACGGGCGCCGACTCGGCAGGTCGCGCGCAGGCCGAGCGGGCAAAGGCGCACAGAGCGGCGGCCCGCCGAGCCAGGGCACGCCGCGCGGCCGCCCGGCGCGAGGCAGTGCGGCGCGCGGACGCACGCCGCGCAGCCGCCCAGCGGGCAAAAGGCGCCTCCGCCACCGACCCGAGCGCGATCGCCCGGCTCACCAACCTCGTTCCGAACACCTCGACGAATGACCTCAGCTCGACCGAGCTGCTCCTGGCCGCATCCGGACTCGTCGCACTCCTATTCGCAAGCGGCTCATTCGTCTCAGTCGCGTCACGCATCTCGCGAGGTCAGTTGCGTTGAAGCG
>DASUYU010000133.1:0-13533 GCA_036377235.1 Thermoleophilaceae bacterium | reverse complement strand
CGCCGCGTGCATGCTGCTGCGCCCGCGCCGATAGATGCGCTGGAGCCCCGGCCGGAGCGCGTCGAAGCCGTCCGAGTCGTATTTCCACGACGCGCTCCTGACCCGCGCCTCCTCCAGCTGGGCACGCACGCCATCGAGCGTCGCCCGGTCCCGGCGAAGCTTGGCCACCGCACGCTTGTGGCGCTGCACGAGCTGATCGCGGAGCGGACCCGTGTGGTCCGAGGGCAGCTCATCGGCGAACCGCTCGCTCAGCGCGTCGAGCGTCTCGATCAGCACCCGCGCGTCGCGAGGAGCCGACAGGCGCCTCCCGAGGTCGCGGAAGATCGCGTTCTCGCGCCGATAGGTCTCGTCGCCCACGGCGAAGCGCTCGAGGCGGAGCGCCGCGCGCAGCCTCTTGAGCCGCTTCCGCGTCTCGTGAACACCGTCGTCGAGCTTCCGGTTGGGCTGACCCTCGAGCTCCTCGATGCCCTCGTCGAGCTGCCCGCGAGCGATCCGGCGCATGCCGTCAGGCACGAACTCGCCCCGCGCGAGCCGGTAGGCCCGCTCCGCCTCGCGAGCCCGGCTCGCGGCCAACCTGTCCTTCGCCAGTTTGCCGCCGACCGCGGCCGCCCCGGTCACGACGGCGACCGCCGCCGCCTCCGGCAGCTGTGATTCGCGCTTTTTGGCCATACAACTTTCTCCCCAGAGGGAGCGTGGCCTAGACGTCCCCTTCCGCCTCCTCCGCCCGCTCGCCGGCCTCGACGATGTCGCCATCGGTGAACAGGGTCTTCTCGAGCGCCACCCGCCATTTCGGAGTGCGGCGGGCCAGGAACTCGAGGTCCATCGCGAAGTGCTTGAACTCCTCCTGCTGCGCGTTCTCCATGATGGCTCGAGCATCCTGGTCGGGCTCGAGCGAGATGCGTTGCGCGTACCAGCCGATGGCCTCGGCCTCCTCGGTAAGCGAAGCGATCATGCGGGCGTACGTCCGCGCCTCGCCGCTCAACTCATCCGGGGGTTCGTGGTATTGATCGAAGCCCATCGGCTCCTCCTAGCTGCTGGATGGCAGGTCCGGAGGCAGCATCTCACCTGTCAGTCTTGGCGCCGTGGCTCGGGACGCGGTGAGCGAGCGCAGGGCGGCCGGCAAGAACGCGCGCGAGGCGGTTCCCAGAAAGACACACGCTGAGTGGCGTCCGCCCGCCGGCCGGGCAGATCCGGTCGGGATCCTCGAGAGGCAGGCCGAGACACGGGTGGCGGAGCTGCTTCCGATCCGGTACGGCCGCATGTTGCAGTCGCCGTTCGCGTTCTTCCGCGGGGCGGCGGCGATCATGGCTGCCGACATTGCCGCCACACCTCGGTCCGGGTTCGTCACTCAGCTCTGCGGGGACGCCCACCTGTCCAACTTCGGGGGATTCGCCGGGCCCGATCGTGAGCTCCTCTTCGACCTCAACGACTTCGACGAGACGCTCCCGGGACCGTGGGAGTGGGATGTCAAGCGCCTCGGGGCAAGCCTCGCGGTCGCGGGCCGGAACGCGGGCCTGGGGAGCCGCCAGCGACGAGTCGAAGTGGAGGCCGCCGCCCGCGCGTACCGGAAGGCGATGCGGGACTTCGCGGCCATGGGCAACCTCGACGTCTGGTACTCGCGACTCAGAGCCGACGACATCCTCGCGACCCTCCGCGGGCGCGGCGGCAAGCCCGCGGCGCGCGATGTGAAGCACCGCATGGCCAAGGCGCGTACCAAGGACAGGCTGCACGCGTTCGCGAAGCTGACCCGGCGTGTGGACGGCACGCTCGCCCTGATCAGCGATCCCCCGCTGGTCGTGCCCGCCCGCGAGCTCCTGCCGGAGCGGGACGCGACGGCGCTCGCGGGCGCAATCGACACCATCCTTCGCGATTACACCGCCAGTCTCCGCCCGGACCTCCGCGGAGTCGTCGAGAGCTACCAGCCGCTCGACGTGGCCAGGAAGGTGGTCGGAGTCGGAAGCGTCGGCACAAGGGACTGGGTGGTGCTGATGGTCGGTCGCGACGAGTCAGATCCGCTGTTCCTCCAGGTGAAGGAGGCGCCGCCGTCGGTGCTCCAGGCCCATCTGGGTCGCGGCCGCTACGCGAACCAGGGCCGCCGGGTTGTCGAGGGCCAGCGGCTGATGCAGGCCGCCGGCGACCTCCTGCTCGGCTGGATCCGCACCGCGAGCATCGACGGGGTCGAGCGCGACTTCTACGTCCGCCAGCTGTGGGATTGGAAGTACTCGGTGGAGATCGAGGCGCTCGACGCCGATCAGCTCGCCGGATACGCCGGGCTCTGCGGCTGGACCCTCGCGCGCGCGCATGCGCGCACGAGTGACCGCGTGGCGATTGCGGCCTACCTGGGCGCCGGCGACTCGTTCGACAAAGCGCTGGCCAAGATGGCCGAGGCCTACGCCGACACGAACGACAGCGACCACGAGGCCCTGGTGCACGCCGTGCGGACCGGCCGAATACAGGCCGACACGAGCGTCTAGGGCCGTTCACGGTCGATTCGCCGGGAGCGATGAGTTCGGCGGCGCTCCCGGGTCGTAACGTACGGATGACGAACGGCCAAAGGAGGCCCACGATGCCCGAGCACACGACCGGAACGCGACAGGAATGGCAGGCGGCTCGCGACGACCTGGCCAAGCTCGAGGCCGAGCAGGCCGAGCTCACCCGGAGGGTGACCGAGCAGCGGCGCGAGCTTCCGTGGGTGCCGGTGGAGAAGGACTACGAGTTCGACACCGAGGACGGGAAGAAGAGTCTCTCCGAGCTCTTCGACGGACGCTCGCAGCTGCTCGCCTACAACATCATGTTCGGCCCCGACTACGACCTCGGCGCCTGCCCCGGGTGCTCGAACCTGGGCGATGAGCTCGACGCCACACGCGTGCATCTGAACCACCACGACGTGACGCTGATCTGCTTCTCGCGCGCGCCGATCGACCGGCTGATCGCCTACAAGGAGCGGATGGGCTGGCAGTTCCCGTACGTCTCGACCAACGGGACCGAGTTCCCGTTCGACTTCGGGCTGGCGCTCACGCCCGAACGGGCGCAGGAGATCCCCGAGATAGTCGAGATCGTGAACGACCCGCCCGAGTGGCTCGAGGACTGGGGCAAGCAGATCGGCGCCAAGCTGGAGGACGGCCTGCGCGAGAACCCGAGCTTCATCGCCTTCGCGCGCGACAACGGCACCGTCTACCACACGTACACGGTGTCGGCACCCGATCCGTTCGTCGCGCCCTACCACGTCTCCTTGCTGAACCGCACGCCGAAGGCTCCGCCCGAAGAGCCCCGGGCGTGGCGCAAGGACGAATACTCGTGACGGTCAGCTTCCAAGCGTCAGGCCCTGCAGCTCCTTGACATTCGCCTGGATGTCATCGCGGGCATCGCAGACGTCGGCCTTCGCCGGAAGCCACGGTTGTCCGGGCAGCGCCGGGGCGCTGAAATGGACTAGAGGCCTGAGATGGCGACCAGCGGTAGCGTCCGTCAGAGTCCGGCAGCCCCCGCGACCGGGTAGTGGTCCGAGCCGGTCGTGCGGAGGTTCGACTCGATCCGGGTCAGCTCGTCCGCGATCGACAGGCCACCGAAGTCGAGCACGTCACCGCTCAGCGGCCGGGCTCCCCGGACCGTCAGGTGGTCGATGATCGCCCAGCGCGTCGCGCCGTTGTAGGAGCTCGACCATGGATGCGTGGGCTCGCGATTGCCCACCGCGTCCAGCACGTCGACGAAGCCCGCGCGCCTCACGATCCCGCCGGCGGTGCCCGTGACCGAGTCCTCGTTGAAATCGCCGCACACGACGTCGATCGCACCGGTCGCCGGCGGCAGCTGCGCCATCAGCGCGTCCGCCTCACGCCCGCGGTTCGACTCCTTGTCGCTGTCCAGGTGAATGGAGGCCGCACGGAAGCGGCGGCCGGTCGCCCTGTGCACCCCCTCGACGATCTCGCCGTGATTGCCGTCACCGGACAGGGCGACGTCGCGGAAGCTCAGGTTCGAGAACGCCTGACGGCGTACGGCGATCGCGGTGCCGTTCGGCGCCCACGGGATCGAGGGAACGACCCAGTTCGACCACCAGTCGCGGTCGTTGTGCGACATCGCGCCCGTGAACCCGCTGCCCAGCGCCGCGAGGAAGTAGGGGAGCTCGGATTCCTGCACCTCCTGGAGACAGACGACGTCGGTGTCCGCGGCGCGCGACGCCAGGAAGGCGGTGATCCGAGCGCGCCGGTCGGCGGCGTCGAGCAGCGACATGTCCATCTCCGGCGGATACCAGTCGGGAGCCGCCCACACCGGTGCCAGGACGTTGAACGTGACCATCGGCAGCCGCGTATCGCGCGGAGGCGCGGCGGTAGCGGCCGCCGTCGAGATGGCCAGCGCGGCGACCGCGATGAGCGGTGTCAGCAGGGACCGTCGCAGGGTGCGCTCGTCCACGGCAGGGCGATCCTCTCACGTCGGGCAGAGCCGCCGCGCGATCAGGCCGAGACGCCCATGCCGGCCGCCGCGCGGCCGTCCTCGCGCGACCAGGTCAGCTGCCGCTTCGCGACCAGGCCGTCGGCGATCCAGAGGACCTCCCAGGCGCGGATCTCGGTCGGCACGCCGCTCGACTCTCCCCGGAATGCGCCCGATACCTGCATCATCACGCTCCCGTTCGGGCCTTCTTCGATCTCCTCGATCTCGATGGCCACGCTGTCCCAGACCTCGAGGAATCGGTCCCACCAGTCGCGCACCCCATCCGGGCCGGTGTAGACGCCGGCTATCCCCGGCCATCCCTCGCGGTCGTCCCATTCGACATCCCGCCGGACCAGGCTGAGGAACGCGTCGAGGTCGCCCCGGTTGACGGCGTCGATCAGCTCTCTGGCCACGTCGATGTTGCCCGGCGTCACTGCGGCGCCAGTGTAGGGGCCGCGGCGCAGGCTATTGCTGGTACTTCTCGACGACGTCGGCGTCGCGCACCTCGGCGTCGTCGGGATCCCCGCCGGCGTCTCGGAGCGCTCGGCGCTGACGCAACAGGTCCCAGCAGCGATCGAGCTCGACGCGCACGTCCTCCAGACGATCGTGGTCCTGATCGAGGCGATCGGTGTCGGTGCGGTCGCGCTGCTCTTGTTGGAGGAGGTCATGCTCCTCGGCAACCAGTCGCTCGATCCTGGCCGCCACGCTCTCGTCAGTCATCGGACCTCCTGGCTCTCGGGGATGTCGGCGCCTCCCGCGGAGCCTCCCACGCGCCGTGCATCGATGCGAGCCCCGGCGACTTGCACCTCGGTACGCCACGGGCGAGACTCGCTGTGACCGCGCGGAAGCGGTCATCTAGCGGCCAACACACGACGACGGAGGTCATGACGGTGGCGGACATAGAGGTAAAGAGCTTCGACTCCCCCGACGAGGTACGACCGTTCGAGGGCAAGGGCCAGGCGCAGGTGGTGAACGTCGCCGGCCGGGTCATCGGCCGTGGCACGTTCGAGCCCGGCTGGCGCTGGTCCGAGAACGTGAAGCCGATAGCCGGGACCGATTCCTGCCAGGTGTCGCACCTGGGCTATTGCATGTCCGGGCGGATGAAGGTGTTCATGGACGACGGGACCGAGAGCGAGTGCGGGCCCGGCGACGTCATCGCGATCCCGCCCGGCCATGACGCGGAGGTCGTGGGTGACGAGGCCTGCGTGTTCCTCGACTTCGGCGAGTTCGGCGACTACGCGAAGCGGGGTTAGGGACATGTACGCACGCGTGGTCAGGTTCACGGACGTCGATGCCGGTCACCTCGCCGAGCGCGTGGCCGCCGTCGAGGGCAGCGGGGGGCCACCCGTGGACATCCCTGCCAAGGGCATACAGATCCTTCACGATGCGGATCAGCGCACCGCGGTGGTGATCCAGCTCTTCGAGACCGCGGACGACATGGCGGCGGCCGAGGGTCCCCTGGACCAGATGGACCCGGGCGAGACGCCCGGCACGCGCGCCTCGATCGACCGCTGCGAGGTCAAGGCCGAGCTCGGTCCGAGCTGACCGGCACCTGATCCGGCGGTCGCCGACAGTCCCTACCGGACACCTTGACCAGCCTCAGCTGGCCGGGGTCCGGGGGACCGTCGGGCGGCACGTCGAAGAGCGCGCACTCCGACGGACTTGCGCAGCCGCACTCCTGCGCCACCTCGAGCCAGCCCTTCATCGCCTTCGTGCGCTCGAGCAGCGCCTCGACCTCGTCGAGCTTGCGCGCCGAGAGCGTGCGCATCTGCTCCGCCATGCCGTCGGCCGACCCCGATGAAGCCGAGCTTGCCGAGCACATCGGCGCCGTACCGGCGCTGCCCGTGTAAGCGCTCCGGCTGTGGAAGAAGTCCGATCCGCTCGTAGTAGCGGATCGAGGACGTCGCCACCCCCGCGCGCCGCGCCACCTCACCGATCGTCAGCTCAGGCAGTTCTTCCATGTCGGGCCTTGACTTGAACTGCGGTTAAACGCCCATGGTAGGTCGCGCACGGTCATTTCCACAACCCACGGAGTGAGAGGAGAGTCATGCCGAAGGCATCCAAGGAGAGTGCTTCCGAGCACGAGACGGTCGAGGGCTATGAGGGTCACTTCGAGCACTTCGACGGCGGTTGGACGGTTGGCTTCGAGACCTACACGGAGGACGCCGACCTGGCTCCCCTCTTCAAGGGGCTGCCCGGCGATGAGTGCCAGTGCGAGCACATGGGCTACGTCATCAGGGGCAAGGTCGCCTTCCGGTCGGGAGACCAGGAGGAGGTCTTCGAGACCGGCGACGCCTACTACGTCGGCCCGGGCCACACCCCCGTCCTGTTCGCGGGCACGGAGGTCGTCGAGTTCAGCCCCACCGAGGAGCTCGGCCACACCATGGAGGTGGTGACCAAGAACATGGAGGAGCTGCAGGCCTCCGCGTGATCGCTATGTGCCTACTCGACTGAGTTGGCGCAGTGCTCCCCACCGTCGCCCTGGCCGTCGCCGGGCGTGCCGACCGGCGGCAGCGGCAGGTCCTGGGCCGGGTTGTGGGCGATGAGCGCCTCCTTCGCCATGCCGTTGTCGTTCGACGGGCTGCTCGCGGCGGCGGCGTGGCAGAAGGTGGCGGGCAGGCCCGTGTGATTTCCGATGCCTACGCAGCGGTCGCCGGGACGGTTCGCGGCGACCTCGGCCGCTGCTCACGGATCGAGCCCGAGTTGGCGGAAGCGCTCGAGCGTGTCCTCGATTCCCCAGGCCTCAGCGATCCGGTCGCCTTCGAACGTGAAGAAGTAGACCTCGTCGATCCGCTCGAAGCGGCGGCCGGTCGGCGGATGGCCGCGCCACTCCCCCGTGTGGGTCGCCGAGCAGGCGAACCTTGCGACCACGCGGTCCCCCTCCTCGATCAGGTCGACGATCTCCATGTGCATGTCCGGGAACGAGCCTCGGAAGGAGGCGAACCATTCACGCGCGCGACCCGCGCTTTCGCGCGTGAAGAGCTCGTCGAAAAGCTCGTTCCTTCCGCCGTTGATTCCGTCGTCGACGAGACGCCGCACGGTGCGCTTGTGGTCCATCCGGAGAGCGTACGGACCGTCCGGACGGCATGGGAACATGTGTTCGGTTTCAAGTGAACAGGGGGTCGAAATGTCATTGCGTGAAGAGGCCGGGCGGCCACTCGAACTGCTCGAGCGTGAGATCAGCGAGCTGGCCGCGCACATCCACGCGGCGACGTGCCGCTGGCTCGTGCTGGTGGGCGAGTACGACCGCCGCGAGGGGTGGGCCCAGTGGGGCTGCAAGTCGTGCGCGCAGTGGCTGTCATGGCAGTGCTCGCTGGCGCCGTCGGCGGCGCGGGAGCAGGTTCGGGTGGCGCGGCGGCTGGCCGAGCTGCCGCTGATCACGGCGGCGTTCGGCCGGGGTGAGCTGAGCTACTCGCAGGTGCGGGCGATGTCGCGGGTGGCGACTCCCGAGGTCGAGGAATCCATGCTCGAGCTCGCTCGCTTCTCTACCGCGGCACAGCTCGAGCGGATGCTGCGCGGGTATCGCGGTGTCGTTGAGCGTGAGTTGTCGCCCGACGAGCGCACGCACGGCAGCGCGTATCTGGTGTGCGAGCACGACGACGATGGCTCGCTTCTGCTGCGCGGCCGCCTCCCGGCCGAGGAGGGCGCGCTCATGCTGGCCGCGCTGGAGGCTGCGCGGGACAGCCTGCGCGCAGAGCCGGACGGCGACGCTGACCCGGAACGCGAAGCGGCGGCCGAGTCGGACGTCGCGAGTACCCCAAACGGGTATCGAAGCGCTTCCGCGGAAGCGCCTCCGTCCAACGCGGCGGCGCTCGTGCTGATGTCCGAGACGGTTCTGTCGGCGGGCGCGGCGGGGCGGTCCCCGGCGGACAGCTACCAGGTGTTCGTGCACGTGGACGCCGACACGCTCGGCGCCGAGGATGGCGGAGGCCAGCTCGAGGACGGCTCCCCGCTCCATCCCGAAACAGCACGCAGGCTGGCCTGCGACGCGAGCATCGTCCGGATCCTGGAGCGCGACGGACGGCCGCTGTCCGTGGGCCGCCGGACCAGGAGCGTTCCGCCCGCGCTACGGCGCGCGTTGCAGACGCGCGACCACTGCTGCCGCTTCCCGGGCTGCACGCAGCGGCGATTCCTGCACGCCCACCACATCGAACACTGGGCACACGGCGGCGCGACGGACCTCGACAATCTCGTCCACCTGTGCCGCTTCCACCACCGCCTCGTGCACGAGGGCGGCTACAGGCTCGAGCGGAGCGGCCGGCGCGGCACGCTTCGCTTCCGGCGACCTGACGGGCTACCCCTCCTCCCCGTGCCGGATCGCCGCGCGGGACACGAGCCGGACCTGAGGCGGGGCAACCGCCGCGCCGGAGCCCGGATCGGGCCCGAGACATGCGTGCCCGACTGGACGGGCGAGCGGATCGACCTGCCGTTGTGCGTCGACGCGCTGGTCATCAGAGATCCGCGGCTCTACACGCCGCCGGGCGTAGATTGCGGTGTGGATGGCCAAGTGGCGTGACGTCAGCCGGCTTGCGCTTGCCCTGCCCCAGGCGGAGGAGGGCACGACCGCGGGCGGGGGCAACAGGGCGTGGACGATTCGGAGGAAGATGTTCGTCTGGGAACGGCCGTTGCGGAAGAGCGACCTCGCGGCGCTCGGGGACGCCGCGCCCGGCGGTCCGATTCTCGGGGCGAAGGTCGAGCACCTGATCGCCAAGGAGGCCCTGCTGGCCGACGAGTCCGGCGTGTTCTTCACGACCCCGCACTTCGACGGTTATCCGGCGGTGCTCGTCAGGCTGCCCGACATCGGACCCGAGCTGCTCGAGGAGGTCGTCACCGAAGCATGGCTCGCCTGCGCACCGAAGCGGCTGGCGCGCGACTTCCTCGCCGAGCGAGGCGATCCGTGACCCAGCGCGCCGGTTCTCAGCCCGCCGAGATGCTCAGGACCGGGGCGTCGTAGTCCGCGGCCCGCGCGATGGCCAGACGCTCGACCGACGGGTCGGCGAGCTCCGCGCGGAAGGCGGCGACCACGTTCGGGTCGAACTGCGCGCCGGCGTGGCCCAGCAGCTCGGCAATCGCCGCGTCCGCTGACACGGGGCGCCGGTAGGGACGCTTCGTGGTCATCGCGTCGAAGGCGTCGCAGACCGAGATGATGCGCGAGCCGAGCGGTATCTCGTCGCCCACGAGGCCGTCCGGGTAGCCGCCGCCGTCGATGCGCTCGTGGCTCCAGCGCACCAGCTGCGCCACGCCCGCGAGGGCCGGCGCCACGTGCAGCATCCGCTCGCCGATGATCGTGTGCTGGCGCATGAACTCCCACTCCGCCGCGTCGAGCGGTCCCGGCTTGGCGAGGAGCTTGTCCGGGATGGCCATCTTGCCGATGTCGTGGAGCTCCGCCGCCCGGACCAGATCGTGCAGCTCACGGCCGCAGAGCCCGAGCCGGCGGCCGACGCCCTGGGCCAGCAGGGCCACGTCGTCGATGTGGTTGCGCAGCTCGGGGGTGCGCTCGGAGATCATCTGCAGCAGGACGTCGCGCACCTGCTGGGTAGTCGCCTGCCGCCGCCGCACGCCCTTCTGGGCGTAGAGCCGCTGGTCGGCGATCTGGAGCGCGCCGGCAGCGTCGCGCGCCTCCGCAGGGAGGACGACGGTGCCGTGTGAGGTCGAGACCTCGAAGCCCTCGCCACGCTCGTGCAGTGCCGCGACGGCGCCGGCCACGTCGTCGCCGACCCGCTCCGGGTCGAACCTGAGCAGAGCACAGAACTCGTCGCCGCCCAGCCTGTAGGCGCCGCCGCGCCCGGCGACCGCCTGGTCGAGGCTGCCGCCGAGCCGTACCAGCAGAGCGTCGCCGGCCGGGTGGCCGAAGGTGTCGTTGTAGTCCTTGAACCCGTCGAGGTCGAACATCACGAGCACCGCCGAGTTGTCCGAGGGCGGGTCCGTGAGCTCCGCCTCCAGCTCGGCCAGGAGCGCGCGCCGGTTGCCGAGCCCGGTCAGGGCGTCGGTGAGCGCCGCCGTTGTGGCCTCGGCCGTGACCCGCAGGGTGTTCGCGAACGTGTACGCCATGCGCACGACCGCCACCACCAGCGCAGCCGCCGCGAGCACGAGCGCCGGCGTGTTCATCGGATGGAAGTTGCCGTACACGAGCAGCCCGACCGGCACGAGCGCGAACAGCGCGGGCATCGCGAGGAGGCGCCATCCCTCGAGCCGGGTGGCCTGGCGCACCGAGGGCTGCCAGGCGGCGTGGCCGAGCAGGAGCGCCGCGGCCGGCCACATGGCGTCGAGCGCCGAGCCCTCGACATAGGAGCCGTTCGCGCTCTGCCACAGGAAGATGCCGTCCGCCACGGCCATGGTCGCCAGGCCGGCCGCGATCAGCGTCCACGACCGCGACGGCTTCCAGGCGTTCAGCGCGAGCAGCCCCACGACGAACACGAGCAGCGTCACGTCGCCGAGCGGATAGGCGAGCGTCGTGGCGACCTCCAGCTGATTGCCGCCCGTGCTCGCCACGATCGGCTGGAGCAGCAGCGCCGCGGTCAGGGCCGCCACGCCGAGCGCGCTCACCAGCCCGTCGAGCCACAGCGAGGCACGGAGCTGGCGCGACGCGCGCGGCGCGAAGAGCACGAGCGCGGCGTAGCCCGCCGGGTAGAAGGCGAGGTAGAGGCCGTCAGCCAGCGACGGATACGGCGGGTTCGCGAGATGCGAGAGGTGCAGCGTGTAGTAGAGCTCGCCGCCGAAGAGGCACAGAAGTCCCGCGCCGAGGCTCAGCCAGCGCGCGCGCTCCATGTGCGACACCACTCCCCTGACGAGACAGGAGAGCGCGGCCGCCAGAACCAGCCCGTTGTAGACCCAGTCCTGGAAGAGGTGCTCGGATCCCGGGCCGCCGAAGCCGAAGGCCACGTGCGCTCCGTAGGCCGCCAGTCCGGCGCCGGTCAGTACCGCGAAGGCCCTGCGCGCGGTCACGCGTGCCTCCCCGCCGTGCGCGCGCCCGGGTGCCGCCGCCTGACCCTGACGGTGCTGCGCTGCGAGGACTGCCCGATGTTCGGCCCACCGCGCCTCGACACCACCGCCGTGACCTTCACGGAGCGCCGCTTCCGCAGGAGGCGCCGCCCCGTGCGTGTGAGTCGCACCTTCACGAGCTTGCTCTGGCCCACGGCCACGGAGTACCGGCCGCGCGCGAGCACGACGACCCTCACGGCCGCGGCGCCCGGGCGCCTGGTCGCGCGCCGCACGAAGAGCCGGATCGTCCCTCGGCACGGCTCGGTCGCCGTCGGCGGGCAGGCGACCGGGAGGAGGACCCTCGTCGCGGTCGCGTGCACGACGGGCGCGGGCGCGGGGCCCGGGTGCGTCCCCTCGGGGGGCGCCGGGGCGCCGGCGGATGGACGGCCCTCTATGAGCCGCAGCCGGTTGTCCTCGCTGTCGGCGATCAGGATCGCGCCGCCCACGGTCTCCGCGGCCGCCGCCGGGGAGCGAAGCTGCGCCATGTTCGCCGGGCCGCCGTCGCCGGCGTAGCCGTGCACGGCGGTGCCCGCGACGGTCGAGATCGTGCCGTCCGGCGCCACCCTGCGCACGCGGCCGTTCAGGCTGTCCCCGATCAGGAAGCCGCCGTCGGGCGTGGTGGACACGCCGACCGGCTTGTTCAGCCGCGCGGCCGTCGCCTGGCCGCCGTCGCCGGAGAAGCCCGCGCTCCCGGTGCCCGCGACGCGGGTGATCACGCCGGTGGGCGAGACGCGCCGTACGCGATGACCCTCGTACTCGGCCACTAGAAAGCCGCCGTCAGGCAGCGCCGCGACACCGACCGGGGTGTTCAGCTGAGCCATGAACGCGGGCCAGCCGTCGCCTGCGCTGCCGGCGGTCCCGGTGCCCGCGACCCTCGTGATCGTCCCGCCCGGGGATACCCGCCGAACCCTGTGGGCGCCGGCATCCGCGATGAGGAAGCCTCCGTCCGCGGTCACCGCGACGCCGGTCGGGGACGTGAGCCGTGCCGAGGTGGCCGGACCGCCGTCGCCGTTCGTCCCGCCCTGGCCGTTCCCCGCAACCGTCGTGATGATCCCGGCCGGCGACACCCTGCGGATCCTCATGTTGCCGAGGTCTGCGATCAGGAATCCGCCGTCCGCGGTCGGCTCGACGTCGAGCGGCCAGCTCAGCCGTGCGCTCGTGGCCGGGCCGCCGTCGCCGGAGTACCCGGGGGTGCCGGTGCCCGCGACCGTGGTGATCTGCCCGCTGGGCGAGATCCGGCGGATGCGGTGGTTCGCGTAGTCCGCGACGAGGGCGCTGCCGTCGCCGAGCCAGGCCACGGCCGTGGGCTGCCGCAGCGCCGCCGACGTGGCCGGCCCACCGTCGCCGCCGCTGCCCGGCGCGCCGGTGCCGGCGAACGTGAAGATGTCGCCCTCGGCCGCCTGGGCGGGGACGGCGAGGATGCCGAGGATCGCGATCGCGCATGCCAGGCGTGCGACTGCTCCTGCGCAAGCGCCGAGCCGGGATCGGCCGTTCAGCACACGTCGACGCATCTCGCCCAGGCTCCTTTCCTCATCCGTGAATCTCGGAGCCAGGCGGCCGAGCTATCTCCCGCGGGAGACCTCTAGCTTTGCGTCCCCTCCTCGCGAAGGGTTTGCCGTGAGCAAGCTCGTCGGCCGTATCGGCACGCTGAGACGCCGTCTTGACCGATCTGGACGATTGACCTACCTCGTCGGGGTAGGATCGCCGCGTGGCGCTCGTGGACGTCGAGACCTACTCCAACGGCGTACGGAAGGCCGTCTACCGCGACGCCGAGGGCAACGAGATCGGCTTCGGCGGGCGGTGAGCCCTGGACGATCGGCACCATCGCGAGCGGAGCCGACCCCAACGGCGGTGCTACCGTAAAACCAACAAGCTGGGCTTAGGCCCGGCCACCAAGTGCTAGCGCCCGTAGTCGTTGCCCAACCGGACCTCCGCGAACGCCGCACGTAAATCAGTGGAGGTGGCGACATGCCCACCGGAACAGTGAAATGGTTCAACGACGACAAGGGCTTCGGCTTTGTGACACCTGACGAGGTCGGCAAGGACCTCTTCGTACATCACAGCGGTATCGCCGGCGACGGCTTCAAGTCGCTGACAGACGGGACAAAGGTCGAGTACGAGGCCGAGGCC
>DASUYU010000132.1:0-3666 GCA_036377235.1 Thermoleophilaceae bacterium | reverse complement strand
CCAGCCTCACATCTGCTCCGGAGCTTCCACGCCCAGAAGGTCGAGCGCCTGCGCCAGCACGCGCTTCGTCATCACGGAGATCGCGATCCGCACGTCCTCGTCGCCCCCCTCCTCGGCCGCCCCGACCACCCGGCAGTCGCGGTAGAAGGCGGAGAAGTCCTGCGCCGTCTCGGTGGCGTACACGGCGATCCGGTGCGGCGCGCGCCGCTCGCCCGCCTCGCGGATCTCGCCGGGCAGCTCGAGCAGCCGCTTGACGAGCGCTCGCGCCGACGGATGGAACGTCTCCGAGCTCGCGCGCAGGTCGGCGGCGAGCGCCTGCTCCACGCGCTCCTCGCCGGCCTTGCGCAGGATCGACGCGATCCGCGCGTGCGCGTACTGCACGTAGTAGACCGGGTTGTCCTGGGACTCGCTCTTCGCGAGCTCGAGATCGATCTCGAGCGTCGAGTCCGGGCTGCGAGCCGCGAGGAACCAGCGCGCGGCGTCGACGCCGATCTCGTCCACCAGGTCCTCAAGGGTGACGATCGAGCCGGCGCGCTTCGACATCTTCACCCGGTCGCCGCCCTCGGTGAGGCTGACCAGCTGCATGATGATCAGCTCGAACGCCTCGGGGTCGCCGCCCAGGAGCGCCCATGCGATCCGCATGCGCGTCATGTGCCCGTGGTGGTCGGCGCCCCAGACATCGATGGCACGGTCGTACTCGCGCCCGATCTTGTGGACGTGGTAGGCGATGTCGGAGGCGTAGTAGGTCCACTCGCCGTTCGAGCGCCGGAGCACCCGGTCCTTGTCGTCCCCGTGCGAGCTCGTGCGCAGCCACAGCGCGCCGTCGTGCTCGTAGACATCGGCGCCGAGCCGCTCGATCGCGGCCTCGATCTCGCCGCCCTCGTGCAGCTGCCGCTCGGAGAAGAACTCGTCCATGTGCACGCGGAAGTGGGCCAGCGAGGCGCGCACGCCGTCCAGCATCAGCTCGATGCCGCGCTGGGCCAGCTCGTTCGGCTCCATGTCGGACGCGCCGTCGATCCGCTGAGCCAGCTCGGTCACGTAGTCGCCCCGGTAGCCGTCCTCCGGCGGCTCCTCGCCGCGGGCGCGCGCCCGGATCGACTCGCCGAAGCGCTCCACCTGGCTGCCGGCGTCGTTCACGTAGTACTCGCGCTCCACGCGGTGGCCCGCCCGCGCGAGGATGCGGGCGAGCGAGTCGCCGTACGCCGCGTGACGCGCGGAGGCGATCGTCACCGGCCCGGTCGGATTGGCGCTCACGAACTCGAGGTTCACGTGCTCGCCGCCAGTGCCCGCGCCGTATTGGTCACCCGCCTCGACCAGCGTTGCGATCGTGTCGAGATACCAGCTGTCCGCCATGAAGAGGTTGAGGAAGCCCGGTCCGGCGATCTCCACGCGCTCGACCGTGTCCCCCAGCCTGTCGCCGAGCTTGTCGCCCAGCCGCTCGGCCACGGCGCGCGGAGGCTCGCCGAGCGACGGGGCGAGCAGCATCGCCGCGTTGGTCGAGTAGTCGCCGAAGTCCGCGCGCGGCGGGCGGTCGAGTTTCAGCCCGGCGCGGCGGCCGTTGCCTCCCACCTCGGCGGCGGTCTCCTCGACGGCGGTTGTCAGGCTGGCGACGGGGTCCATGTCACCACTAATAGTGATACGGCTCGCCGGCGAGGATCTTGTGGGCCCGGTAGAGCTGCTCCAGCAGCACCACCCGCGCGAGCTGATGCGGCAGGGTCATGCGCCCGAGCGAGAGCCGCGTGTCAGCCTCCTCCATGTCGAGCCCGCGCGGCCCGCCGATCACGAAGCAGAGGTCGCGGCCGTCCTGGCGGCGCTGCTCCAGCCACTCGCTCAGCTCGACCGAGTCGAACTCACGGCCGCCGCTGGCCAGCAGGACCAGGTGCGCCCGCTCCGGGATGCGCTGGGGGACGCGCTCGTCCTCGCGAACTTCGATCAGATCCACCCGGGCGAGCCCGGCGAGCATCCTGCGGTAGTGCTCCACGTCGTCCTGGAAGGGCGGGCGGAGGCGCCCCACCGCGATCACCGAGATCCGCATCCGGGTGCGATACTACGCGCGTGTCCGAGGACGGCGAACGCCACTTCAACATCCACACCGATCCCGACACGATGGCGGGGCACTATGCGAACTTCGCCAACGTGTCGCACTCGGACTACGAGTTCACGCTCACCTTCGCGCGCGTGGACCACGAGGTCGAGGAGGGCGAGGTGCCCGGCGTCGTGGTCTCCCGGATCAACCTCTCGCCCCGGTTCATGCGCGAGCTGATCGACGCCATGGAGGACAACTTCTCGAAGTGGCGCACCCGCGAGGGGATCCGCGACCTCCCGGAGCTCGACGAGCCCGGCGGGGCGGGCGGCTAGCCGCGCAGGTAGCGCAGGCAGACCTCCACCGCGCCCTCGATGCTCGACCAGGTGAGGTTGTCGGGCATGTCGCTCGGCCAGTGGTAGTTCGAGGGGAACTTCGTCTCGTCGACGCCGCCGAGCGTGCATGTCTGATAGCCGGCGCGCAGCGCGATCAGCGCATCGGTGGCCGCCACCGTCCGAAGTCCGCGGGTGAGCTCCACGCCCGCCTCTTCGCCGGCCCGCTCCAGCCGGTCGCGTGAGGAATCGGTGTAGTGGCGCATGCGCAACATGCCCTCGGCTTCGACGATGCAGAGATGCGGCGATCCGACGCACTCCAGGCACAGAAACTCGGTCGTCTCGCGGTCGAGCGCCGGGAAGTGGCGCCTGCCGAACGCCTGCATCCCCTCCATGAACCCCTCCTCGGAGCCGGTTGAGAGCAAGATCACGCGGACGTCCTGCGGCGGCTCCTCCTCCAGCTCGTGGGCGAGCGCGACCAGCGCGCCCACCGCGCTCAGGTTGTCGTTCGCGCCCGGCACGACCTGGCTCGCGCCGATGTTCGCCATGGCGGCGGTGGTGGCGCCCGCGAGGAAGAGCCCGGCCCGGCGAAGCGGGCGCCGGCCGAGCACGCCCCACAGCGCGAGCAGCACCGGGCCTAGGAACGTGCCGAAGATGATCGGGATGCTCTGGTTCGCGCGCTCGTGCAGCTTCGGAGCGAGCCTCATACCGATCCGCGGCAGCTCGGGGTGGAACACGAGGCCGCTGTGGGCGGCGTCGTGGTGGGAGATGAAGACGACGGTCCGCGGCGCGTCCGGATCGCCCAGCTCGGCCATCACGTTCCAGGTGGGGCGGTGCGGAAGCGCCTTTCGGCGGAACCACAGCCTGCCGCCGCTCACGTCGTCGTACAGCGCCGCCGCGGCCGTGCCGCCCACGAGCGCCGCCGGCAGCCGCCCGAGCAGCGCGGCGAGCGCGGAGCCCGCGTTCAGGAGCCCGAGCGGCCACCAGTAGCCGCCATGGGCGCGCTCCTCCTCCACCCGTACGTCGCGGCAGCCCGCCTCGCGGAGCTCGCCCGCGAGCCAGTCCGCCGCGCGGCGCTCGCCCGCCGACGCGGACTCCCGCTCGTACGAGGCAAGCTCGCGGATCACCCCCTCTATGACGGCACGGCGAGACATGAGCGGCGGCAGCCTACTTGGACTCGAACGCCACCCCGGCGCCGATTCGCTCGAGCGTCGTCGGGTGCGTCCCGAACAGCGCCTGGTACCAGCCCGGCGGGTCCGGGTCGCCGACGTTCTGGACCGAGATGCGGCGCTGGAAGCCGATGAAGTCCTC
>DASUYU010000131.1:0-9010 GCA_036377235.1 Thermoleophilaceae bacterium | reverse complement strand
CACGCAGCACCTGCGCGTGTTCGACGGCGACGAGCTGGTCGGCGACATCCCCGTCGAAGCGCTCGTGGACGACGTGCCGCTGTACGACCTCGAGCCCGAGGAGCCTGCCGAGCCGCTGTATCCGCGCCCGCGCGCGCGGCTCGATGCGGGCGCGCCGGCGGCGGAGACGCTGCTCGCTCTGCTCGCCTCCGCGAACATCGCGTCGAAGCGGTTCGTGTTCGAGCAGTACGACTCGATCGTGGGCTCGCGCACCGTGCGCCGGCCGGAGTCGGCCGACGCCGCGGTGCTCGTGCTCGAGCCGGACGGCGGCAGCGGCGCGCTGGCGGTGTCGATCGACGGCAACGGCCGGCGCGTGGCGTGCGACCCGTACACGGGCGCGGTCGAGGCCGTGCTCGAGTGCGCGCGCAACCTCGCGGCCGTGGGTGCCGAGCCGCTCGGGCTCACCAACTGCCTCAACTTCGGCAACCCGGAGAAGCCGCACATCGCGTGGCAGCTCACGCGCGCGGTGGAGGGGATCCGCGACGCCTGCCTGGCGCTCGGCGTGCCGGTGGTGGGCGGCAACGTGTCGCTCTACAACGAGGGCGGCGAGGGGCCGATCTATCCGACCCCTGTCATCGGGATGGTCGGAAAGCTCCCGGAGCCGCGGACCGTGCCGCGCACGGCGTTCGCGGAGGAGGGGCACGCGATCGCCCTGGTGGGGATGTTCGAGCCGGCCCTCGACGGATCGGAGCTCGAGAAGCTGCGCGGCGGCCTGGCGAGCTCGCTGCCGCCGCTCGACCTCGCGGCGCACGCGGACGCGCTCGTGCGCGTGCGCGCCGCGGTCCGCGGCGGCGAGCTCCCCACCGCGCACGACGTCTCGGAGGGCGGTCTGGCGTGCGCGCTCGCCGAGTGCTGTGTCGCCGGCGGGATCGGCGCCCGTGTGAGCATCGAAGGAGACGAGGCCGCCGTCTTCGGCGAGGCGCCCGGCGGGGTGATCGTGGCGGGCCCGCGGGAGGCGATCGACGCGCTCGAGGGGGCGATCCTCGTGGGCGAGGTGGGCGGCGACGATCTCGAGATCGACGGCGTGCTCAGCGTGCCCGTGAGCGAGCTACGGATGGCCTATGACGACGCGATCCCGGCGACTCTCGCCGGGTAGCGCCGGCGACAGCCCGAGGTCGGCGGGCCCCTGGACGCTCGCCATGCGACGGCTGCGGCGTGACCGCGCCGCGCTCGTCTTCTCCGCGATGCTCGCGGTCATAGCACTCGCGCTGCTCGCCGCGCCGTTCTACGCGAGCGAGATCGCGCACACGACGGCGGCCGACAACCACTTGACCGACACGACGGTCGTGGACGGGAAGCGGGTGAACGTCGTCGGGCTCGACAGCATCCCGCTCGGACCCACCTGGCAGAGCAACTACTTCCTGGGCGCCGACTACAACGGCCGCGACGAGATGGTGCGTCTCCTCTACGGCGCCCGAACATCGGTCCTTGTCGGCGCCGGCGCGGTGTTCCTGTCGTTCCTGCTCGGCATCCCGCTCGCACTCGCCGCGGGCTACCGGCGGGGCCGAACCGACACGGTGATCTCGCGACTCTTCGACGTGCTGTGGTCGTTTCCGGCGCTCTTGCTCGGCGTGCTGCTCAGCACCGCACTGAGCCTTCAGGGTGTCGACATAGGGCCGGTCTCCGTCGGCTCCGGGTCAAGGCTGATCCCGATCTTCGTGATCGGGCTCGTGTACGTGCCGTACATCGCGCGGCCGCTGCGCGGCCAGGTCCTCGCGCTCCGCGAGCAGGCGTTCGTCGAGGCGGCGCGGGCGTCCGGCATGAGCACGCGGGCCGTCATGAGATCCGAGCTGATGCCCCATCTGTCGGGCACGCTGCTCGTACTCGCGCCGATCCTGCTGGTGAACGCGGTGTCGCTCGAGGTCGCGCTCTCCTTCCTAGGAGCGGGGATCAACCCACCCGAGCCTTCGCTCGGCACGCTCATCGAGGACGGACTCACCAAGACCGATAACTCGCCGCATCTGCTGCTCGTGCCGAGCATCGCCCTCGGACTGATCGTGCTCACGCTCAACGGGGTGGCGGAGGGGCTGCGGCGGGCGCTCGATCCGCACGGCGCGCTCGGGCTCGGGCTGGTGAGGGGCGAATGATCGTCTTCGCCGCGCGGCGCCTCGCCGCCGCCGTGTTGACAGCGTGGGCCGCGTCGATCCTCGCATTCATCCTGTTCTGGACCGTTCCGAACGTGGATCCCGCGTTCTGGCTGGGCGGCGGTCAGAAGGGGACCAACCAGACGCGGGCGCTGGCGACCGAGAAGTACGGGCTCGACGATCCGCTTCCCGTCCAGTACGTGCGCCTCATGGAGAACATCCTGAACGGGAAGGTCGACTGCTTCTACGGCTGCGCGAACCTGCGAGAGGCGTTCCTCCAAGCCCTGCCGGTGACCGTCTCGCTGGTCGTCGGGGCGGCGCTGCTGTCGATCGGGCTGGGCGTGTGGCTTGCGCTGATCTGCGTCCGGCACCGGGGGCGATGGCCGGACCGGCTGATCACCGCCGCGGCCGCGGCCGTCTACTCCCTGCCGTCAATCGTGCTGGCGGCGCTCCTGTGGGCATTCGTCGCGCAGAAGTGGGGCGTCTTCCCCGACGAGGGCTACGTCCCGCTCAGAGAGGATCCGTTCGGGTGGGCGCGGCATCTGCTCCTGCCCTGGATCGCCGCTGGACTGCCCTTCGCCGGCGCCTATGTCCTCGTCGTTCGCGCGTCGCTGCTCAGTGCGGTCAACGAGGACTGGGTCCGCACAGCGCGCGCGAAGGGGATGTCCGAGCGGCGAGTGATCCGCCGGCACGTGCTGCGGACCGGCCTGATCCCGCCGGTGAACATCTGGGGGCTCGATTTCTCGCACGCCTTCGGCGGCTTCGCGCTGTACGTCGAGACGATCTTCGGCGTGCCGGGGGTGGGCTCGCTGACGGCGGACACGATCGGCACCTTCGACCTGCCTCCGATCGTCGCGCTGGCGATCTACCTGGCGCTGGTCGTCGTCCTCGCCAGTGCGCTCGTGGACATCGTGGTCGCCTGGCTCGATCCCCGCGTCCGGAGGCCGCGGGCATCCACGTGAGCCGACACCGGCCACTGTTACCCTCGACCCTCTGAGCCCGATGACCGAAGACTTCGACGACCGGGACGGGCCTCGCGACGAGTGTGGTGTCTTCGGCGTGTACGCGCCGGAGCGCGATGTCGCGCGGCTCGCTTACTTCGCCCTCTACGCCCTTCAGCACCGGGGCCAGGAGTCGGCGGGGATCGCGGCAACCCAGTCGGGCCAGATTATGACCGTGCGCGACCTCGGGCTCGTCTCACAGGTGTTCGACGAGGAGAAGCTCCGCGCCCTCCAGGGGCAGATGGCGATCGGGCATGTGCGCTACTCCACGACGGGCTCGTCGGCGTGGGAGAACGCGCAGCCGGTGTGGCGCTCGGACCGCCGCCAGGTGGCGCTCGCCCACAACGGGAACCTGATCAACGCGGTGGAGCTCCACGCCGAGCTCCAGGAGCGCGGCGTCCAGTTCCGCGGCACCTCGGACTCGGAGATCATCGCGGCGCTCCTCTCCACCCACGAGGCGGACCGCATCGAGGACGCGGTCGCCGACGTGATGCCGCGGCTCGAGGGCGCGTTCTCGACCGTGGTGATGACGAAGGACTCGGTGGTGGCGTTCCGCGACCCGGTCGGGCTGCGGCCGCTTGCGCTCGGGATGGTGGGCGAGGACTACTGCGTCGCGTCCGAGAGCTGCGCGTTCGACATCATCGCGGCGGACCTCCTGCGCGAGGTGCAGCCGGGCGAGATGGTGTCGCTGGGCGCGCGCGGGATCGAGACGCGTCAGGTGGTGGACTCGCCGCGGCGCGCCTTCTGCGTGTTCGAGCACATCTACTTCGCGCGGCCGGACTCGATCCTCGAGGGCAACCGCACGCAGGTGTCGCGGCGCAAGATGGGCGAGATCCTCTGGCGCGAGGCGCCGGTAGACGCGGACGTGGTGATCGCGGTGCCGGACTCGGGCAACCCCGCGGCAGCCGGCTACTCGAAGGCCTCAGGCATCCCGCGCGACGACGGGCTGATCAAGAACCGCTACGTGCAGCGAACGTTCATCCAGCCGGGCCAGGACCTGCGCAAGCACGGCCTGCGGATGAAGTTCAACCCGCTGCGCGAGGTCGTGGCCGGCAAGCGGCTCGTGGTCGTGGACGACTCGATCGTGCGCGGAAACACCACCCGGCAGATCGTGCAGATGCTTCGAGACGCGGGCGCGGCCGAGATCCACATGCGGATCTCGGCGCCGCCGATCCGGTACCCGTGCCACTACGGGATCGACATGTCGACGACGCAGGAGATGGTCGCCCACGACCGGACCGAGGACGAGGTGGCCGAGGAGTTGGGCTGCGACTCGCTCCGCTACCTGTCGCTCGACGGCGTGTACGAGGCGATCCGCTCCTCGCGAGCGACCCACTGCGACGCCTGCTTCTCGGGCGAGTATCCGCTCGAGCGCACCGACTCGGCGAACGGCAAGTACGCGCTCGAAGAGCTGCCGGTCGTAAAGAGCTCGGTACCTGCGTAACGAGATAGTTCGGGACCGGTCCTACCGCCGGATGCGGCGTTACTGTGGCCTTCCGCCATGGATCTGACGGTCGAGCTACAGCGCAACTTCGGCTTCGCCGGCTTCCGGCCGGGGCAGCGCGAGGCATGCGAGGCGGCGCTCGCCGATCGCGACGTGATGGTCGTGATGCCCACCGGCTCGGGCAAGTCGCTCTGCTACCAGCTGCCGGCGCTCCTGCGCGACGACCTGACGGTGGTGGTGTCGCCGCTCGTGGCGCTGATGCAGGACCAGGTGGAGGCGCTCGGCGCGCGCGGGCTGGGCGACCGGGTGGCGCTCGTGAACGCCCAGCAGGACCGCGATGCCAACGACTCCGCGATCCACGGCGCCGTCTCCGGCCGGCTCAAGCTGCTCTACGTCGCACCCGAGCGGTTCGCGGCGGCGCGGTTCCTCGACCAGATGCGCGAGGCAGACGTCGGGCTGTTCGTGGTGGACGAGGCGCACTGCGTGTCCCAGTGGGGCCACGACTTCCGTCCCGACTACTTCCGCCTGGCCGACGCCGCGCGGAAGCTCGACGCGTCCGCGCTGATCGCCTCCACCGCCACGGCGACGCCCAGGGTTGCGGCAGACGTGATCCGGCGGCTCGCGCTGCGCGACCCGCTGCGGGTGTCCACCGGGTTCGACCGGCCGAACATCAGCTTCACGGTGGCGCGGCCGGGCGGCCACCAGAAGCGCGCGCTGCTGGCCGAGGCGCTGCGGGGCGACGACGCACTGCCGGCGATCGTCTACGGGGGCACGCGCGCGGGCTCGGACGAGATCGCGGCCGAGCTCTCGGCGGCGCTCAGCGAGGAGGCGGTGGCGTATCACGCCGGGCTGGACCGCGAGACGCGCGCGAACGTCCAGCGGCGGTTCCTGTCCGACGACGTGCGGGTGATCTGCGCGACGAACGCCTTCGGGATGGGGGTGGACAAGCCGAACGTGCGGACGGTTGTGCACGCCAGCGTGCCGGCGTCGCTCGAGGCGTACTACCAGGAGGCCGGGCGCGCGGGCCGCGACGGGGCGCCCGCGCGGGCGCTCCTGCTCGCGGAGAACCGCGACAAGGCCCTCCACGTGCACTTCATCAAGCGCGAGGAGATCGACCCGGGGCTGCCGGGGTGGCTATGGGACCGTCTGCGCGCGCTCGCGGATGGCGGTGACAGGTACTCGGTTCCCACCTCCCAGCTGGTGGACGGACTGAAGGGCGACGGAGAGCGTCTGCGAGCTCTCCTCGGGCATCTGACTCGCGCCGGAATCATCTCGCCGTCCCCGTCACCGCCGGACCTGATCTCGGGTCACATCACGGGGCGTTTCGACGGCCGCGCGGCGGCACTCTGCAGAACATCCATCGAGGACGCCGCACGAGCCCGGTGGCGCCAGTACCGGGAAATCTGGGCCTATGTCGAGGAGACGGAATGCCGCCGCGGCGCAATCCTTCGTCACTTCGGTGACGCCTCACCGCCGGCCGCGGTGCTCGAGTGTTGCGACGTCTGCACGCCGTCGCTGAGCATCGAGGCGCCGCCGCCCGATCCTGTCGAGATCGGCAACCTCGACGAAGCCATCATCGCGGTGGCCGGCGGCGCCCGCCCGGCCGTGGGCCGCACCACCTGCGCGGAGATCCTCCACGGCTCGCGCAGCAAGAAGATCCAGCGCAACTCGTACGACGGGCTGCCGGCGTACGGCGTGTCGTCGCACATGCGACGCGCCGACATCCTCGCGCGCGTGGACGAGCTGATCGAGGAGGGCAGGCTCGCGACGACCGACGGCCCCTATCCGGTGCTGCGCGTCGCCGCGTGAGTGCTGGTGCGCAAGCACCGGGCGGTGCACGGTGCGCCGCGATGCCTTTTCGCATCGCAGTTCTGGTCTCGGGTGAGGGGTCGAACCTGCAGGCTCTCATCGACGACCTCGGCGGTTCCGAGATCGAGATCGTGGGCGTGGCGTCGAGCCGGGCGGACGCTCGCGGTCTGCAGCGAGCCGAGACGGCTGGCATCGAGACCCGCGTCTTCTCGCTCGCCGACGAGCCCGACCGCGCCAGGCGCGACGACGCGCTCGCCGCCTGGCTCGAGGAGCGGGCGGTCGAGCTGGTGGTGCTCGCCGGCTTCATGGAGCTGCTCACGCCCGGCTTCATCCGCCGTTTCGCGGGCCGCATCGTCAACGTGCACCCGGCGCTCCTGCCCGCCTTCCCGGGCCTCGGCGCCATCGAGCAGGCGATCGAGCACGGGGTCAAGGTCGCCGGTGTGACGGTCCACTTCGTCGACGAGGGCGTGGACAGCGGGCCGATTCTTTTGCAGGAAGCGTTCGAGCTTCCCTACCATCGCGACATCTCGGCTATCCGGCAGCACTTCCACGACGTCGAGCACAGGCTGTTGCCGCACGCGGTGCGGCTGATCGCGTCGGGGCGCGTGGCGCTCGACGCGGACAACCCGAGGCTGGTGCGGGTGGCCTCGGATGGCTGAGACGCGGCCGCCGGCGGCGGAGACGGTCGCGCCGGGCGAGGTGCGGATCAAGCGGGCGCTCCTCAGCGTGTCGGACAAGCGCGGCCTGGTGGAGTTCGCGCGCGGACTCGTTCAGCTCGGCGTGGAGATCGTGTCGACGGGCGGCACGGCGCGCGAGCTCGCCGAGCAGGGGATCGAGACGCGGCCGGTGGAGGACTACACCGGCTTCCCGGAGATCCTCGACGGCCGGGTGAAGACGCTGAACCCGCGGATCTACGCGGGGCTGCTCGCGGTCCGCTCGGACGACGACCACATGGAGACGCTCGGCGAGCACTCGGTGGATCCGATCGACCTGGTGTGCGTGAACCTGTATCCGTTCGAGCGGGTCTCGGCCACGCGCGGCGTGGAGGACCACGAGGTGATCGAGAACATCGACATCGGCGGCCCCACGCTGATCCGCGCGGCGGCGAAGAACCACGACTTCTCGGCCGTGGTCGTGACGCCGGAGAGCTACGACGCGGTGCTCGGGGAGCTGGAGGAGTCGGACGGGCAGCTGTCGCTCCAGACACGCCGCAGCCTCGCCCTGGAGGCGTTCGCGTACACCGCTCGATACGACGCGGCGATCGCGCGCTGGTTCGCCGAGCGCGAGGACGACTTCCCGTCGCAGTACACGCGCTCGTTCGAGAAGGTGCTCGACCTGACCTACGGGGAGAACCCGCACCAGCGCGCCGCGTACTACGCCGAGACCGCGGCGCGGACGCACCTGATGTCGATGGTGTCGAAGCTGCACGGCAAGGAGCTGTCGTTCAACAACCTGCTCGACCTCGACTCGGGCCGGCGGGTGGTCGACGATTTCGAGCTTCCGGCCGCCGCGATCATCAAGCACAACAACCCGTGCGGGGCGGCGGTGGGGGCGACGATCGGGGAGGCGTTCGACAGGGCGCTCGCCACCGATCCGCAGAGCGCGTTCGGCGGAGTGTTCTGCTTCAACCGGCCGGTGGACGTCGCGCTGGCAGAGAAGCTGAACGCGATGTTCGTGGAGGCGGTGTTCGCGCCGGGCTATGACGAGGACGCGCTGCCGGTGCTGGAGCAGAAGCCGAACGTGCGGCTGCTCGAGAACCAGGAGCGGCGGTCGATTCCCGTGCACGAGCACGACATCAAGCGGGTGCGCGGGGGGATCCTGGTGCAGGACCGCGACACGGGGATGGAGGAGCGCGAGCTGATGGGCGTCGCGACCGAGCGCAAGCCGAGCGAGGAGGAGTGGGGCGAGCTGCTGTTCGCGATGCGCGTGTGCAAGCACGTGCGCTCGAACGCGATCGTGCTGGCGCGCGGGCTGGGGACGGCCGGGATCGGCGCGGGGCAGATGAGCCGGGTCGATTCGGTGCGGATCGCGATCGACAAGGCGGCCGCCGCGGGCCTGTCGCTCGACGGGGCGGTGCTGGCGTCCGACGGGTTCTTCCCGTTCGCCGACGGTCCCCAGCTGGCGATCGAAGCCGGCGTGCGGGCGATCATCCAGCCGGGCGGGTCTCAGCGCGACCAGGAGGTCGTGGAGGCCTGCGACGCGGCGGGCGTGGCGATGGTCTTCACCGCCCGCCGGCACTTCCGCCATTGATTTAGACGCTCATCGAACTCTCCACTAAAGTCATGGCAGTAGTAGCGGCGGCATGAGAGAGCCACATCACCCCACCTGCGAGGAGCTCGAGCTCCCAGCCGTACTCCACGCACTGAGCGACCCGGCGCGCCTCCAGATCGTCCGAAAGCTGGCCGAGGGCGACGAGTGCACATGCGGCACCTTCGAGCTCGGACTGTCGAAGGCGACCCTCTCGCATCACTTCCGCGTCCTCCGCGAATGCGGCGTGGTTCGAACCCGCCCCGACGGCCGCAAGCGAATGCTCTCCCTGCGCGACGAGGACCTGAACGACCGCTTCCCAGGCCTCCTGACCGCAGTGCTGTCGTCCGCGAAGGACGACAGCAGCGTGCAGGCGCTCCTCTAGC
>DASUYU010000130.1:0-9061 GCA_036377235.1 Thermoleophilaceae bacterium | reverse complement strand
GACCTGACCCCGTGCGCAGCGTTCTCCACGAACTCCTCCAGGTACAGGCGCCTGAGCGTGCCCTGGTAGCGCGAGTAGCGCGCGAACAGCGCGCCCTTCACGGTCTCCGGCAGGTTCACGAGCGCGAAGACCGGCCGGTCGACGTTGGTGAAGTGAGGGGCGAGGAGGGCGCGCTCCTCGTCGGTGAAGGTCTCGACCGGGTAGTCCATGCCGCGGGTGGGCCACCTTAGCGCCGCGAGCGGCGGCGCGTTTCCCTCCGGGCCGGGACCTGGCCTGACGGACTGACGGGCGAGCTGCCGACGGTCACGACCCACACCGGCGACAGCCACGAGCTCCTGCCCACCTTCCTGGAGCGGCTCGCGGCCGAGGGCCGGACCGTCGACTTCGTGCTCGTCGACGGCGACCACACGGCCGCCGGCGTGCTCCGCGACGTTGAGGACCTGCTCGCCTCGCCCGCGCTCGGGCCATCGGTCGTCGTCATGCACGACACGACCAACGAGGACGTGCGTGCGGGGCTCCTCGCCGCGTCGTTCGACGAGCACCCCGCGGTCGCTTACCTCGATCTCGACTTCGTCGCCGGTCACCTGAGCGGCACGGGCGCCTTCGCCGGACAGCTCTGGGGCAGGCTCGGGCTCGGGACCTCGGCCGCGCGGCCGCCTAGGCCAGCCGGGCCTCCAGCACGCAATCGAGCCGCGCGCTCTCCTCGTCCACCGGCACGGCCTTGTCGATCCGCATGTGGAGCTCGCGGCCGTCGACGATCAGCGTGGCCACCTGGTTGTCGAACCAGGGCCCGTCGCCCACCATGCGCCAGCGGATGCCGGGGTCACGCACGCCGGCGAGCCGGGCGAGCGTGCGGGTGGCGAGCTCGAAGCCGCGCGACCATCCGATCCGGATCTGGTCGCGCTCCTTCTTCTCCAGCGGGTTGCGGTAGGGCGAGCACACGGCCTGCCAGACGTTCGATCTCATCCCGGTCCCGCGCGGGTAGCCCACTTCGGCCAGGTAGGCGTGGTGCACGTCGCCCGACAGCGCGACGATCGAGGCCGGGGGCTCGCCGCGCTCCCCGGTGCCGATCTCCCTGAACAGGTCCACCAGGCGGGCGAACGACTCCTGGAACGCCGGCCAGTGCTCCATGTCGGCCGCCTGCCTCATCTTCTCGGCCGCCTCCGCCGCCACCGGCCCCCAGGCGCCGCCCGCCACGGCCTCGCTCCACGCCTCCGCGTAGTGCATGCCGGGTCCGAGCAGCCACGGGAGCGAGGTGCCGATCAGCAGGTGGTCGAAGTCGCCGGTGGCGTTCTCGTAGAGCCAGTCCCACTCGTCGCCGTCCAGCATCGACCGGTGGTCCTCGTCGAGCACCCTGCCGGCGCGCGAGTCGATCACGATCACGCGGGTGTTGCCGAGGTCGCGGCAGTAGCTCCAGCGCGCGCCGTCGGTCGTGCGGTCCGCGCGGAAGGCGAACTCCTCGAGCAGCTGCTCGGCGTCGTCGGCCGCCTTCACCTTGGCCAGCAGCTCGTCGTCCTTGTGCGCGTCCGGCGAGAGGTTGCCGAGGTGCTGGTAGACCCAGTACGACGACAGCGCGCCCTTGATGTGCTCGTTCCACCAGTGGTGCGAACGGGCCTCCTCGAGCCACGCCTCGGAGATGTTCCAGTCGTCGTGGACGTCGTGGTCGTCGAAGATCATCATCGTCGAGACGCTGGAGAGGAGCCAGCGGATCGCGGGATCGCTCCAGCTCTCGTGGTAGAGGCGCGTGTACTCCTCGAAGTCGAGCACCACGTCGCCGGGAGGCTCGGACATGTCGCGGCGCGTCTCGATGAACGCGCGCGTGGCCGGTGAGACCTCGTCGGCGTACACCTGGTCGCCGAGCATCATCAGCACGTCGGGCCACTCCTCGCGCGGCTCGGCGCGCATCTGGAAGGCGAGCGTGTGCAGCGCGTCGACCTCGCGGCCACGCTCGTCCTCGTCCTTGCGGAGCGAGAACGGCGGCTGGTGCGGCGCCGCCACGCGGCACGATCCGAACATCACCCGCAGCGGGCTCTCCTTCGGATACGTGTGGAACGCGCTCGGCGGCCAGCCGTCCGCGCGCGGCCAGACGCGCTCGCCGTCCAGGAGCACCTCGTACTCGTGCCACGTGCCCCGCTCGAGGTCGCCGCAGCACACGAGCGCGTAGTGATGGCCGCACACGCAGAAGGTGCGCTCCTTCGCGCCGAGGATCTCGACGTCGCACGCCGAGTCGGTTTCGACCCACAGGACGGCATCCGTCTCGCCGACGTATCTGAGTACGGGTCCTAGTACGAGGGAGGGCATGGTGGGACGGTACCCCGAGCAGTAGGTTTCGGAATCGTGGAGTCCCAGCTTCAGGAGGTCGGTCGCACCATTCATGCGGCTCTCCCCGGGCGCTCGCGCCATCCGCTCCGCGTGATCGACCAGCGCGCGATGGAGCTGGCCTCGCAGGACGCCGAGCTGCGCGCTGCGCTGTTCCGCTTCGTGGACGTGACGCCCGCCTGCCGCTCGCTGGATGACCTCGCGCGCCACCTCACCGGCTACCTCGAGGAGGTGGACGACCGCCCGCCGCCGATCGAGGCGGCGATGAAGATGTCCGGCACGAAGCCGGGCCGCGCGGCCCTGGGCGCGGCGGCCGCGGCCGGGGTGCGGCACATGGCGCACCGCTTCATCGTCGGCGAGAGCCCGAAGGCGGCGTTGAAGCCGATCCGCCACCTGTGGGACCACGGCGCCGCGGTCTCGCTCGACCTGCTCGGCGAGGCCACCGTCACCCAGGCCGAGGCGGACCGCTACGCGGACCGGTGCACCGACGCGCTCGAGACGCTCGCCGGCGCCGCGCCGTCGTGGCCGGAGCGGCCGGTGCTCGAGGCGGACTCGATCGGCCGGCTCCCGCGGGTGAACCTGTCCGTGAAGGTGTCGGCGCTCACGCCGCTGCTCCGCCCCGAGGCGCCGGAGGTGGGCCGCGAGGACGCGGCGCGCCGGATGCGGCCCCTGCTCGTGCGCGCGAAGGAGCTGGGCGCCCACCTGCACATCGACATGGAGTCTGTGGACACCGTGGAGGCCACGATGGGGCTCGTGTTCGAGCTGCTGGACGAGGCGGAGCTGCGCGAGGGACCGTCGGCCGGGGTCGTGATCCAGGCGTATCTGCGGGAGTCGCCCGAGCAGCTCGAGCAGGTGATCGACTGGGCGGCGGCCACCGAGCGGGAGCAGCCGCTCGTCGTCCGGCTGGTGAAGGGCGCGTACTGGGACCACGAGGTGGTGGACGCCCGCCAGCACGGCTGGACCCCGCCGGTGTTCGAGGAGAAGCGCGACTCGGACCGCAACTTCGAGGGGCTGACCCGCCGCCTGATCGAGGCCTGGCCGCACGTGCGGCCGGCGATCGCGTCCCACAACCTGCGCTCGGTGTCGCATGCGGTGGCCGTCGCGCGCGACCTGGGCCGCGAGGACCGCGACGTGGAGTTCCAGGTGCTGCGCGGGCTGGGCGACGACCTCGCGGCCGCCTTGGCCGACCTCGGCCATCGCGTGCGGATCTACTGCCCGGTGGGCGATCTCGTGGCCGGGATGGCGTACCTGGTGCGGCGGCTGCTCGAGAACACCGCGAACGAATCCTTCCTCGGCGAGCAGCAGCGCGGCACCCCGATCGAGGAGCTGCTGGCGGCGCCGTGAGCTTCCGGAACGAGCCGGTCCTCGAGCTCCGGCGGGCGCCGGCGCGCGAATCGCTCCTCGCCGCACTGAGCGAGCTCGACACACGGCTCCCGCTCCACGTGCCCGTCTCCGTGGGGTCCGATCGCCCCGACAGGGAGACGTTCGATTCGACGGACCCGGGCCGGCCGGATCGCGTGGTCGCGACCGCGGGACGAAGCACCGAGCAGGACGCCGCGGCGGCGGTCGAGGCCGCCGAGCGCGGCTTCCGCGAGTGGTCGGGCCGCTCGGCCGCCGACCGCGCCCAGGTGCTGCGTGCCGCCGCCCAGATCCTGCGCGAGCGGCGACTCGAGCTGGCCGCGCTGCAGGTGCGGGAGTGCGCGAAGCCGTGGCCCGAGGCGGACGGCGACGTGTGCGAGGCGATCGACTTCCTCGAGTACTACGCGCTGGAGGCGGTCGCGCTGGACGAGGGCCGGACGCTCGTCCAGGTGCCGGGCGAGCGGAACACGATGCGGTACGCGCCGCGCGGAGTCGCCGTGGTGGTCGCGCCCTGGAACTTCCCGCTGGCCATCCCCTGCGGCATGACGGCGGCGGCGCTCGCCGCCGGGAACGCCGCGGTGCTGAAGCCGGCGGAGCAGTCGCCCGCGAGCGCGGGGGCGCTGGTGGACGCGCTCCACGCGGCGGGTGTTCCCCGCGACGCGCTGTCCCTGCTCCCCGGTTACGGCGACGTGGGGGCCGCTCTCGTGCGCGACCCGCGCGTGCATGTGATCGCGTTCACCGGGTCGAGCGCCGTCGGGCTCGAGATCCTGCGCGCCGCCGCGGACACTCCGGAGGGCCAGGGCCACGTGAAGCGCGTGGTGTCCGAGATGGGCGGGAAGAACTGCGTGCTCGTGGATGCGGACGCGGACCTCGACGACGTGGTGCCGGAGGTCGTGTACTCCGCGTTCGGCTACGCCGGCCAGAAGTGCTCCGCGGCCGCGCGGGTGCTCGTGCACGAGGCGACGGCGGACACGCTCCTGGAGCGGCTGGCCGGGGCGATCCGCGTGCTCGACGTGGGCCAGGCCGACCGCTTCGCCACCGAGGTGCCGCCGGTGATCGAGCGCGAGTCGCAGGAGCGTGTGACGCGTTACGCCGCGATGGGCGCGGTGCTCGCGGAGGCCGAGGGACCGCTGCCGGGCGAGGGCTGGTTCTGCCCGCCGAGGCTGATGGCCGACCTGCCGGACGACTCGCCCGTGTTGAGCGAGGAGATCTTCGGCCCGCTCTTGGCGGTGAGCCGGGTGCGCGACATGGAGGAGGCGTGCGACGTTGTGGACGCGCTCCCGTTCGCGCTCACGGGTGGGCTCTTCTCACGGACCCCGCGGACCATCGAGCGGGTCGCGGAGCGGGTGCCGGTGGGCAATCTGTACGTCAACCGCGGGATCACGGGCGCGATGGTGGGGAGGCAGCCGTTCGGCGGCAACCGGCGCTCGGGGATCGGCTCGAAGGCGGGCGGACCGGACTACCTGCTGCAGTTCGTGGAGCCGCGCGTCGTGACGGAGAACACGATGCGACACGGCATACCCGTGGAATAAACGGGTACCTGGGGCGGATGATCGGAGCAATCATCCTCGGCCTCGTGGCCGGTTTCATCGCAAAGGCCCTGATGCCGGGCGACGACCCGGGCGGCTTCTTCGTCACCATCCTGCTGGGTCTGGCGGGCGCCGTCGTGGGCTTCTTCATCTTCACTTCGCTGCTCGGCATCGGCGACAACGACATGTTCGACCTGGGCGGTCTGATCGGCGCGATCATCGGCACGATGATCCTGCTGGCGATCTACCGGGCCGTCGTCGGCCGCGACGACGGGCCCCGCAGGACCGCAACAACGCCGTAGCGAACAACCACGTTCGCGGCGGGCCACCAACTAATGTGTTGCCCGCCGTGAGCGCCCCTGCCTTCGACCTGCAATCGCACTCCGTCCACTCGGACGGTGAGCTGCCGGCTGCGCAGGTGGTGGAGAACGCGGCGCAGGCGGGGGTGGAGCTGCTGGCGCTGTCGGACCACGATACGGTCGACGGCGTGGACGAGGCGCTTGCGGCCGGGGCGGTCCACGGCGTACGCGTGGTGCCCGCCACCGAGATCTCGGCGGTCGATGGCCAGTACGAGGACCTGCACGTCCTCGGCTACGGCATCGACCACCGCAGCTCGCTGCTCGGCGAGCGGCTCCTCGACGCGCGCGCGGACCGTGAGCGCCGCGCCGACGCGATGGCCGACCGGCTCCGCGAGCTGGGATTCGAGATCGATCCGGCACCGCTCGAGGCGCGGAAGGCAGCGGGGAAGCCGGTGGGGCGGCCCCATCTGGCCGCGGCGGTTCTCGCGCACCCGGCCAACGCTGAACGACTCAGCGCTGAAGGCCACTCGGATGTGTCGTCCTTCATCCCCGCGTATCTCATTCAGGGCATGCCCGGGTACGTCGCGCGGTCGCACCCCACTGTCGAGGAGGCGATCGGCTGGATCCACGACGCGGCCGGGGCCGCTGTCTGGGCGCATCCGTTCTGGGATGTGAAGGACAGCGATGAGGTGCTCAGCGCGATTTCGCGCTACCGGGGCTTTGGCCTCGATGGCGTCGAGGTCTTCTATCCGGCTCACACGCGGGAGCAGACGGAGCTGCTGGTTCGCTGCACCGAGGAGCTTGGGCTCTTGAGCACGGGATCGTCCGATTACCACGGGCCGGATCACCGGCTCTTCTCCTCGTTTCTCTCGTTCGATCTGTGCGGCTGCAAGCCGAATCTCGGGCCGATCGCCCACGGCACGCTGGCCGCGCCGTCGCGAGGCAGCGGCGGGCTGTGCTTCTGGCTCACCGGGCTGTCCGGGTCGGGCAAGTCGACGGTGGGCCGGCTGGCGGCGGGCGAGCTGCGTGACCGCGGCTACCAGGTGGAGGTGCTCGACGGCGACGACGTGCGCCAGAACCTCTGCGCGGGCCTCGGCTTCTCGCGCGAGGACCGCGACGTGAACGTGCGCCGGATCGCGTGGGTCGCGGACCTCCTGTCGCGCAACAACGTCGTGACCTTCGTGGCCGCGGTGTCGCCCTACCGGAGCACCCGCGACGAGGCGCGCGCCCGGATGGGCGAGCGCTTCGTGGAGGTGTACGTGAAGGCCTCGGTGGACGAATGCGAGCGCCGCGACGTGAAGGGCCTCTACGAGCGCGCCCGCGCCGGGAAGATCCAGGCGTTCACGGGCGTGTCCGACCCGTACGAGGAGCCGGTCGCGGCGGAATTGACACTCGATACCGAGATGGAGTCGCCGTCGGAGTCGGCGCGCCGGCTTGTGGAGTACTTGGAGGCTCGTCTAACGACGGGCATTGAGGGGGCGGACCCGGCGACGGTGTAGTACTTCTGCACGTCATAGGTGCATAAGTACGACACCGTCCGGATTCAGGCCGGGCGGGGCTCGGCGCCCGGGGCCGGCCGTGCGGCTTGGCCGCCATGCCCATCCCCCTCAGTGCCAGTCCCATCGCCCGGGGGCGGGCCCTGGCCCGAAGCCGCCGCCATCGCCTCTGCTCGCGCCTGCGCCGGCGTTCGGCGGATCGCTCCCATCAGCGGCAGCGCCGACAGCACCAGAAGGGCGGCCTGGCGGAACGCCCAGGCGAAGCCCTCCCGGGCCGAGCCGGCCGTCTCGCGGACGATGTCCTGCTCGAAGCCCGGCTTCGGGACGAAGCGGTCCTCGGTTCCGCCCGTGTAGTCGTGCAGCGTGGAGCCGATCACCTGGGCTGCCATCGGCTTCGGCATGTCGTAGTCGTCGACGACATCCTCGATGTCGTCGTCCGCGAACCAGGACATGTGGGCGTGGAGCGCTCCGCCGAAGGTCGCGATCAGGATCGAGATTCCGATCGCGGCACCCAGCTGGCGGGCCGTGTTGAGCACGCCCGAGGCCAGCCCGAGGTCCTGGCCCGTGACCGCGCCCATGGCGCCCACGTTGAGCGCCGGGAACCCGATGCCCATGCCCACGCCGATCAAGAGCAGGCCGGGCAGCACGCGGATGTAGGTCCAGGCGTTGTCGGCCGTGGCCGGCAGGAAGGACACGATCAGCATTCCGACTGCCATTGCGATCAATGCCGGCTTCGCCAGCTCGCCGGGCGCCCTCGTATCCGCGGCCTTGCCCACGAACGGCCACGCCACGAGCCCGCACAGGGGCACCGGCAGGATCGCCAGCGCGGCTTCGAGCTGCGTGTAGCCCCACAGGTTCACGAACATGAGCGAGAGCAGCAGCAGCGAGCCGATCGCGCCCGCGGCGAAGAACAGCATCCCGATGTTCGCGTTCCGGAACTGGCGGTTCGCCAGGAGGCCCGGCGTGATCATCGGGTCCGGCGCGCGCCGCTCCCACCAGAAGAACAGCACGCCCAGCAGGATGGCCCCCTGCATCAGGCTGAGCCACAGCGGCAGGTCGCCCCCGAACGGGTTCGCCTCGATCAGAGCCATCGTCAGGAACAGCACGGCGCCGCCGAGGAGCAGCATGCCGCGCACGTCCACCTGCTTGCCGACGGAGCTCAGGTCCCACGTCTCGGGCCACCAGCGCCACGCGAGGATCACGCCGACGATCCCGAACGGGATGTTGATCAGGAAGATCCAGTGCCAGCTCGCGATCTCGATCAGCACGCCGCCGAGCACCGGGCCGGCCGCCGACGACACGAGGGCCACGACCGCGATCAGCGCGAGCCCGAAGCCCCGCTGCTGCGGCGGGAACACGAGCACGGTTATCGCGAACCCGAGCGGCGCGAGGATGCCGGCGCCAATGCCCTGGATCACGCGGAAGCCGATCAGCCACTCGACCGACCACGCCGCCGCGCACAGGCCGGAGCCGATCGTGAAGACCGCGAGCCCGAGGATGAAGAACTTCTTCCGCCCGAACTGGTCCGCGAGCCGGCCCATCGACACGAGCAAGATCGCGAACACGATGTTGTACGCGTTGATGACCCACGTGACCGTCGCGACGTTCGTGGACATCTGATCCTCGAGCTCCGGGATCGAGATGTTCACGATGGAGACGTCCAGCAGGGACATCGCCCAGCCGATCATCATCACGCCGAAGATCCGCCACTTGTGCTCGTAGAGGAACTCGGCCGGCGGGTTCTGGCGCTCCGGGGTCACTTCCGCGCCGCCTTCGGAATCGTGATCGGGTGGAGCGGGCCGCCCTCGACGTAGCGGCCGTCGAACCGCAGGTCCTGCTTGGTCACGCCGTCCTGCGGGTGCTCGTTGTCAAACGGGTCGAAGTCGTTCGGGATGCCGTCGTTGTCGATGTCGTCGTCGCCGTCCTCGCGCTTGGGCCGCACCGCTCCGTCCGGCCCGAACTCCGGGACCGTTCCACCGGCGATCAGGCCGGCGTACTGAGACAGCTCGTTGAGCTTCCCGGTGTCCTTCCCCGCGATGTTGTCGTAGCGCTTGATGGG
>DASUYU010000129.1:0-7512 GCA_036377235.1 Thermoleophilaceae bacterium | reverse complement strand
TATCCCCCACCACCGTGAGCTGAGGACCGCCGCGCCGAGGGCGATCGCCGCCGCCACCGTCACCGCCGGTCGTTCGGTCGAGGTCAGCAGCCCCGCCGCGAACCCACCCACGGCGACGTGGGCGGGTGTCGCCTTCGTCATGGCTGCAGTGCGTCGCGCAGCGTCGCCAGGCGCTTCTCGCCGATCCCCTCGACCCGCGCCAGCTCGTCGATCGAGCCGAAGCCGCCGTGGGCGTCGCGGTACTCGACGATCCGCTCCGCGAGCGTGGGCCCGATGCCGTCCACCTCGTCGAGCTGCTCCACGGTGGCGGTGGAGAGGTGCAGCTGTGCAGCGGGAGAGTCGGTCGCCGCACCTGGCGCCGCTCCCCTCACCGGCACGACGATCTGCTGGCCGTCCTGGACCTTCGCCGCGAGGTTCACCGCGGTGAGATCCGCTCGGGGAGTCGGCCCGCCTGCCTGCTTTAGAGCGCTGGCAACCCGAGTCTCGGGAGGCACGCGGATCAGCCCAGGCCTCCTCACCTGTCCCGCCACGTGCACGTACAGGTCAGGGGTCCGGTCGCGGCGAGCCCGCGAGGCGGCCGGCGCCCCGGCGCCCTCCACTCTCACCGCCGCCGCGCCACCCTCGCCGCCCCCGAACAGCCGCATCGCAGCGAACACCGCCAGCGCCGCCGCCACCAGCCACATCACGACAGTCGAGCGTCCCCCGCCGTCCATGCGGCGACCGTAGGAAGAAGCGCCTCACACGAGGGGCACGAGTGTCACGAGGAAGTAACTAGGTCAGCGGATGGCGAAGCCCGAGAGGCCCTCGGGCTCCTCGGCGCTGTCGTCCACTGACGACACGTCCGCGCCGCGCGGGCCGTGGGAGCACCACTCCACCATCGCGCTCACCGCGGCGGGCTCGCCCTCGAACACCGCCTCGACCGCTCCGTCGGGCCGGTTGGTGACCCAGCCGGCCACCCCGCGGGAGCTCGCCTCGCTCCGGCAGGAGTCCCTGAAGAACACGCCCTGGACGTTTCCGTGCACCACGACTCTCCGCCGGACCTGCTCACTCATAGAATCGTGCGCGCATTGGAGGGATCAGAGGCAACGGCCACCGCCTGGGGCGTGGACTCGGAGTATGGACGCCTGCTCGACGTCCTGCTCTGCCCACCCGACAACTTCCGCTGGCTGCCCGCGAGCGCCATCTCCCGCGCCACCATCGAGAGCGGGCTCACCTTCAGCAGGGAGGACGCGCAGCGCCAGCACGCGGAGATGGTGAGCGTCTACGAGGAGGCCGGCGTGACCGTGCACTTCCTCGAGCCGGACCCCGCCCTCCCCTACCAGGTGTTCGCGCGCGACTCGAGCATCAACGTGCCGCAGGGCCCGATCGTCACGCAGTGCCACCAGTGGTGGCGGCGCGGCGAGTACTCCCCCGTGATCCGCTTCTACCAGGACAGCGACATCCCGATCCACAGGATGATCACGGCGGCCGCGCTCGAGGGCGGCGACTTCATGATCGTCGAGCCGGGCGTGGCCGTGATCGGCAACGGCGAGGAGCGGACCGAGGAGCCCGCGGCGCGGCAGCTCGCCGGCTGGCTCGAGGCCGACGGGTGGGATGTGCGGATCGAGCGCATCCCGCCGCATTTCCTCCACATCGACGTCCTGGCGGCGATGCTCGGCGAGAAGCTCGCCGCCGTGTGCGTCGAGCAGGTGGGCTCCGGGTTCGTGCGCTGGCTCGAGTCGAAGGGCGTGGAGATCGTGCCCGTGCCGCTGAGCGACGCGCTCAAGCTCGGGGTGAACGGCGTGTGCCTGGGCGGCGACCGGGTGCTCACGAGCGCCGAGTCGAACGACCTGAACGAGCGCCTGCGCGCACTCGGCCTGACGGTGTACGACCCCGAGCTTGCGGCGTTCACGCTCGGCGGCGGGGGTGCCCACTGCCTGATGCAGGCGATCCGCCGCGAGCGCGTGGGCTAGGGCTCGACGACCACGCGGAGGGTGCGCAGCGCGCGGTCGCTCGCCCCGCGCAGGCTGCCGCCGTGGGCGATCGTCTGCTCGATGTAGTCGAGCGTCTCCGCGGTCAGGCGCTCGCCCGGCAGCACGTTGGGGATGCCGGGCGGATACGCCGCCAAGGACTCGGCCGCCACGCGCCCCACGGCGTCGCGCGCCACCACCACCTCCTGGGGCCCGAGGAACGCCTCGCGCGGCGTCATCACAAGCTCGCCCCACGGCGGCGGCGCCGTGAACTGCACCGCGGCGGCATCGCGCTCGGCCTCACTCGTCGACTCGATCACCCCGCGCAGCGCGCCGAGCAGCCGCTCGCTGGAGGCGGTCGCGTCCTCGCCCATGCCGTACACCGCCACCATCACGTTCTCGCCGGCCAGCTCCATGAGCACGTCGTGGTCCTCGCGTAGACGGCGCGCGATCTCGTATCCGCTCATGCGCGTGCCGCGAACGTCGATGGCGAGCCGCAGCGGGTCGTAGTCGAACACCCCTGGCGCGCCCGCGAGCCGCTCGTCCAGCACGTCCAGCCCCGGGATCTCGCGGACCGCCTCGCGCGTGTGAGCGAGCGCGGCGAGCGTCTCCCCCACGAGCTCGCGGCCGCGCGTGGCCGCGAGCCGGCGCGCGGCGTCGAGCGAGGCCATCAGCAGCGAGCTCGGGCTCGTGGACTCGACCAGCGTCACGCACCGGTCCACCACCTGCTCCTCGATCAGGTCGCCGTCTCCGAGATGGATCATGGCCGACTGGGTCAGGCTCCCGACCACCTTGTGAATGCTCGAGATCACGAGGTCCGCGCCCAGGCTGAGTGCGGTCGCGGGCAGGTCCTCGTGGAAGGCGAGATGTGCCCCCCACGCCTCGTCCACCACCAGCGGCACGCCGTGCGAGTGAGCCACCTCGGCGAGCCCGGCCACGTCCGCGACAGCGCCGAAGTAGGTGGGCGACACAACCGTGGCGCCCACCGCATCGGGCGTCTCGGACAGCGCGCGGTCGAGCGTGTCGGGCGTCATGCAGTGCGCGATGTGCAGCTCCGGGTCCAGCTCCGGCGAGACGAACGTGGGCCGCAGCCCGGACATGATCAGCGCGTCGATCGTGCTCGAGTGCGCGTTCCGCTGCGTGACCACGCAGTGACCCCGGTGTCCCAGCGTGAGCAGCGCCACGTGGTTGCCCTGGGAGGCGCCGTTGATCAGCCACCAGGTGCGCTTGGCGCCCCAGGCCTCGGCGGCCAGGTCCTGCGCCGCGCGGAACGGCGTTGGCTCGTCGCCCACGTCGATCCCGTACGTGAGCGCCGGGATGTCGAGCCCGAAGGGGCGCTCCCCGAACGCCTCGAGCAGCCCAGGATCCGCTCCCGCGCCGCCCTTGTGCCCGGGCACGTGGAAGCGCCCCGGATCGCGGGCGGCGTACGCGCGCAGCGCGTCGAGATACGGCGTGTCGGACTGGCCGGCCAAGAGTCCGCCGAGTCTAGGTGGTGAGGTCGGCCAGAACCGCCTCCACGGCCGCCCCGGAGTCGGGCACCGACACAACGCCGTCGATGTCCCACGTGCCGATCCCCACCACCCGCTTCCCAGCCTTCAGTGCGAGGGCGATCTCCGAGAGCGTCCCGTAGGCGCCGCCGATGGCGACCACCGCGTCCGCCGCGCGCACCACCAGCGCATTCCGGGCCTCACCGAGCCCCGTGGCGACCGCGGCGTCGACGAACGGGTTGGCCGCGGAGCGGTCGGCGCCGGGCAGGATGCCCACGGTCATGGCGCCCGTCTCCTTCGCGCCGCGGCACGCTGCCTCCATCACGCCGCCGAGGCCGCCGCAGACCACCACGACGCCGCGCGCCCCCAGCTCGCGGCCGACCGCCTCGGCGACCTCGCACTCCTCGGGAGTGGCCTCCCCCGGGCCGGCTACGGCGATGTACGTCAGGGCCGCGGCGGAGCCTCGGCCCTGATCGTCGGCTCCTCGTCGGGCGGAGGCGGGCCGCCCGCGGGCGGGCGCGCGGGCGCCTCGGGAGCGGGGCCGCCCGTGGTGACGGTGGCGCCGCGGCCGCGCGGCTCCACGGAGATCGCGATCCGGGCCGTGGACAGCACGGCGCCCAGCAGCATCAGCGCCGACCCCCCGAGGCCGAGCCACAGGCCGGTGCCCTCGTCCAGGTCGATGCCGGCCGGCGGATGATTGATGAGCTGCGTGAGCACGATGATCAGCGCGGCGGCCCCGACCGCCAGCCCGGTTCCGGGCCTGAGCGGCGTGTTCAGCAGGCCGAGCGCGATCGCGAGGGCCGCGAGCGTCAGGAGACCGAGCACCACCAGCACCAGGTCCCACACCTCGAAGGCGGTGAACGCGGAGAAGTCCCCGTACCAGTCCAGCCCCAGGCTCACGATCAGCAGGATGCCGCCGATCGCGGAGATCAGCGGGCCGATCGGGATGTGTGTCTCGCGCGGGCGCGCGCTCATCGGACCACGAAGTTCACGAGCTTGCCGGGCACGATCACAGTCTTCACGATTTCTCCTCCGTCCAAACGCACGGCGAGCTTGTCGGAGCCGCGCGCCAGCTCCTCGAGCTCCTCCCTGGACGCGGTGGACGGGGCGGCCAGCCTGTCGATCAGCTTGCCGTTCACCTGCACCACCAACTGGATCTCGTCGCGCGCGAGCAGCGCCGGGTCGGCCTCGGGCCACGGCTCCTCCCACACGCGCCGGCCGGTCATCATCTCGTACACCTCCGCCCCCAAGTGCGGGGCGAACGGGAAGATCAGCGACCCCGCGGTGGCGACCGCGAACCGCACGTCGCCCGGGGGCGCGGACTCGCGCTGCCGGTAGATCTCGTTCGTCAGCTCCATCACGGCGGCGATCGCCGTGTTGAAGCCGAAGTTGGTCTGCATGTCGCGCGTGACCTTGTCGATCGCCCAGTGCGCCTTGCGCAGCAGGTCGCTCGGCCCGCTCGAATCCGGGTCTGACCCCGTTTCACCGGCCTCCGCCGCGGCGGTCCACAACCGCGACAGAAAGCGGTGCACGCCGCCCACGCCGGAGTCCTGCCAGTCGGCGTCGTCGGACGGGGGGCCGATGAACAGGATGTAGCAGCGCGCCGTGTCGGCGCCGAAGCGATCGACGTACTCCATCGGCGACACGGTGTTGCCCTTCGACTTGGACATCTTCGCGCCGTCGCGCGTGATCATCCCCTGGGTGAAGAGCCGCGCGAACGGCTCCTGCACGTCGAGCAGCTCCATGTCCGCGAGCGCCTTCACGAAGAAGCGCGCGTACATCAGGTGCAGGATCGCGTGCTCGACCCCGCCGATGTACTGGTCCACCGGCATCCACTTCTTCACGATCTCGCGGTCCCACGGAGCCTGGTCGTTGTGCGGGTCGCAGTAGCGGAGGAAGTACCAGGACGAGTCGACGAACGTGTCCATCGTGTCCGTCTCCCGCAGTGCGGGACCGCCGCACTTCGGGCAGGTGACGTTCACCCAGTCCTCCGCCGCGGCCAGCGGAGACTTGCCCTTCGGGGCGTAGTCCTCCACATCCGGAAGCTCGACGGGCAGCTGGTCGTCGGGCACGGGCACGAGCCCGTCCTTCTCACAGTGGACGATCGGGATCGGACAGCCCCAGTAGCGCTGCCTCGACAGCAGCCAGTCGCGGAGCCGGTAGCTCACCGTGCGCCGGCCCTTCCCGTCGGACTCGAGCCAGTCCACGATCTGCTCGTATGCCTCGCGGTTGTGCAGCCCGTCGAACCGGCCCGAGTTCACCATCGGGCCGTCGTCCGTGCAGGGCAGCTCGCCGCAGTCGATCACGCGCCTGATCTCGATGTCGAACTGGGTGGCGAACTCGAAGTCGCGCGCGTCGTGCGCCGGCACGCCCATGACCGCGCCGGTGCCGTACTCGAGCAGCACGTAGTCGGCGACCCACATCGGGATCTCCTCGCCCGTCGCCGGATTGGTGACCGTCCGGCCCAGCGGGACGCCCGTCTTCTGGCGGTGCTCGTCGCCGCGCTCCTCCGCCGACTCGGTCAGCGCCCGGTTCACGTACTCGTGCACCTCCGGCGTGTCGCTCAGGCGCAGCACGTCGGGGTGCTCGGGCGCGAGAACGAAGAACGTGGCGCCGAACAGCGTGTCGGGCCGCGTGGTGAACACCGGATAGTCGATCCCGAGCTCCTCGCACCTGAAGACGACCTCGGCGCCCTCGGAGCGGCCGATCCAGTTCCGCTGCATCGTGACCACGTGCGGCGGCCACTCGATCGTCTCGAGATCGTCCAGCAGGCGGTCGGCGTAGTCCGTGATCTTGAAGAACCACTGCTCGAGCTGCCGGATCTCCACCAGATGCCCGCAGCGCTCGCAGCGCCCGTCGATCACCTGCTCGTTGGCGAGCACGGTCTGGTCGTTCGGGCACCACTTGACCGCCGCCTCCTTGCGGTAGGCGAGGCCGCGCTCATACATGCGCAGGAAGATCCACTGGGTCCAGCGGTAGTACTCGGGCTGGTGCGTGCCGAACTCGCGCGTCCAGTCGATCGAGACGCCGAGCCTGCGGAGCTGCCGGCCGAAGGCCTCGATCGACTCGTCGGTCGACTTACGCGGCTGCTGCCCCGTCTTGATCGCGTGGTTCTCGGCGGGCAGGCCGAAGGCGTCGTAGCCCATCGGATGCAGGACGTATTCGCCGCGCCGGCGGTGGAAGTGGGCGACCGCGTCCCCGACGGCGTAGTTCTTCAGGTGGCCGATGTGCGGCTCGCCGCTCGTGTAAGGCAGCATCTCGAGCACGTATGTCTTCGGCTTCCCCGTAGCGTCGTTCGAGACCTCCCAGGTGTGCTCATCCGCCCACACCTTCTGCCACTTGGGCTCGATCGTCTTCGGGTCGTACCGGTCCACGGTGGGCAAGGGTACCCGTGGACCGAGCGGGCGCTAGCGGTGGCGGCGCGCCAGGTACGAATGGCCCGCGCGCACGAGCACGGTGCGATGGCGCCGGAAGTCGCGCACCGACACGGCGCCGCTCGTCACTCGCGTGAGCGTGCCGTCACAGCGGTCCACGGTGAGCCAGCGGGTGCCGCGCACCGTCGCCTGGCTGTGACGTCCGTGCGTGCGGAAGCGGCCGCCGCTGTCGCGGCCCCACAGCTTGCGCACCTTGCGCTTGGCGGACGCGGACGCGACCGCGCCTGACCGTGCGCGCCGCTTCGCGCCCACGCGCGGGCAGCTGGAGAAGCGCCCGCCGCGCAGATAGACGTCCACGCGGCCGCAGCCCTCGCGCGGCTGGCGCAGGGTGAAGAGGCCGCCGCCGAAGCGTCCCCTCTGGGTCCCGCCCCTGCAGCCCTCACTCGTGAGCGACACGGCGCCGCGGCGGGTGTCGAAGGTGGCGCCGAGCGGCATCTCCGCGCCCGGCTCCATGCTCTCCCAGCCGCCGCCCGGAGCCTTCACGAGCACCGTGCCCTTCGGCTCGACCACGACGGTCTTGCCGAAGTCGGGCGCGACCGGGTCCTCGACCGGGTCGGCCGGCGTCTCGGCCGGAAGCTCCTCCGTCGAGAAGACGCGGTCCGCGCCGGTCCTCTCGCCGGCGTCGTTGTCGGCGACCAGCCG
>DASUYU010000128.1:0-18046 GCA_036377235.1 Thermoleophilaceae bacterium | reverse complement strand
ACGATTCCCGTCGAGGCCTGCGCGGTCGCAGCTACGAGCGGCGCCGCACAGAGGAGTCCCGCAAGCACCGCTCTCCGCACAGGGCCATGGTAGGGGCGCCCGCTAGCTTTCGCCGTCCGTGCAGCCGGAGATCCACATCGGGCCGCTCGACCTGAAGACGTTCGGCATCTGCTTCGCGGCCGGCTTCCTGGCGTCGGGCATCATCATCGCGCAGCGCTTCCGCGAGCTCGACAAGCCGCCGGACTGGAGCTACGAGATGGTGTTCGCCGCGCTGGTCGGCGGGCTCGTTGGCTCTCGGGTCGACTACATGCTCCAGAACTGGTCGAAGGTGTCGGACGACCTGCTCGGCAACATCTTCAGCGGCTCCGGGCTGGTGTGGTTCGGCGGCCTCGTAGGCGGGGCGCTCGGAGTGATCCTGTGGGCGTACTGGCGCGGCTTCCTCGGGTGGCAGCTGTTCGACACCGCGGCCGTCCCGCTCGCGATCGGATACGCGATCGGGCGCGTCGGCTGCCAGCTGTCGGGCGACGGCGACTACGGCATCCACTCCGACCTGCCATGGGCGATGGCGTATCCGGACGGCACGGTCCCGACAACGGACACCGTGCATCCCACGCCCGTCTACGAGACGCTCGCGATGGGGGTGGCCGGGGTGGTGCTGTGGAGGCTCAGGGACCGCTTCCCGCTCGGCGTGCTGTTCGGGCTCTACCTGATCATCGCCGGGATCGAGCGCTTCCTCGTGGAGTTCATCCGGCGGAACGACGAGGTCGTGGCCGGGCTCACCCAGCCGCAGCTCATCTCGCTTGCACTGATGGCGCTCGGCGCCGCGATCGTGGCCGTGCGCGGCCGCGTGCCGCGCGCGGCGACGGCCTGAGCGCGCCGCCGAGCGCGGCCGCCGCGCACAGGGCGAGCGCCACCGACGCGCCGGCGGCGGTATGGGCGTGGAAGGAGACCTCCATGCCCACCACCGAGGCCACCACCGCCACCGCCGCTCCCGCCACCATGGCGCGGGCCGGGCTGGTGGCGCGGGCGCGCACCGCGACGGGCGGGCCGATGAGGACCGCGAGCACCAGCAGTGCGCCGAGGCCCTGCACGGCGACCGCCACCGCGGCGGCCAGCAGGACGAGCAGCGCGAGTCGCGTGAGGCCGGGCCGGATGCCTGCCGCCGCGGCGCCCGCCGGGTCGAAGGCGACCGACGAGAGCGGACGGTGGAGCGCGGCCAGCGCCGTGCCGCCGAGGACGAGCAGGAGCGCGGCGGCCACGAGGTCGCCGTCGGTCACCCCGAGGGGGTCGCCGAAGAGGAGCTCCTCCAGCCGCTGAGGTGCGTCCGGCGCGAGCGCGAGGAGGGCGCCGAGGCCGACCAGGCCCGTGACCGCGATGGCGGTGCCGGTGTCCGCCCCGACGCGCGGGTCGCGCGAGGCGAACGCGATCAGGGCGGCCGCCACGAGCGCGCCTCCGGCGGCGCCGAGCAGAAGCGGGGCGCCGGCGAGAGACGCGAGCACGAGCCCGGGCAGCAGCCCGTGCGAGAGCGACTCGGCGCCGTACGCCAGCCGCTCGGTCACGATCCAGAACCCGAGCGCGCCGCACAGCGACCCGACCATCGCCAGCTCGAGCAGCGCGCGGCGGTCGATGCCGGAGCGGAGCGGGTCGATGAGGAAGTCGATCACCTCCACGGCGTCAGCTCCCGTCCTCGTGCGAGTGGCCGTGCTCGTGGTGCTGCACCGTCACCGCGCGGCCGCCCTCGAGCACGATCAGCTCGTGGCCGTACGTGGCCTGGAGCGTCTCGCGGTCGAGCGTCGCGGCCGGGTGGCCGAACCCCACCTGGCGCCGGTTGAGGCACAGGACGAGGTCGTACGAGCGGGCGCTCTCCACGTCGTGGCTCGCCACGAGCAGCGTGCGACCGCTCTCGCGCAGCTCGCGGAACACGCCCTCGATCAGCGTCGCGCTGGCGGGATCGACGCCGGACAGCGGCTCGTCGAGGAGCAGCACGGCGGCGTCCTGGACGAGCGCGCGGGCGAGGAGGGCACGCTGGCGCTGGCCGCCCGAGAGCTCCCCGAACCTGACGTTGGCCTGTCCGGCCAGCCCGACGCGCTCGAGCGCGGCGCGGGCGGCGTCGCGGTCGGCGCGCCTCGGCGGGAGCCACCAGCGGCCGCCCGCGAGCGTGCCCATCAGCGCCACGTCCAGCGCGGTAACGGGGAAGTCGAGCCGCGTGCGGTCGGTCTGCGCCACGTAGGCGGGACGCCCGCTCACCTCGACCCGGCCGGTGACCGGCTCGAGCTCACCGAGCAGCACCCGGAAGAGAGTGGTCTTGCCGCCGCCGTTCGGGCCGAGCACGCACACGGACGTGCCGGGTGGCACCTCGAAGGAGACGTCGTCGAGCACCGGCGCGCCGTCGTAGGCGGCCGTCATTTGCTCGACCGCTATCGCGCTCATGCCGGCGCCCTTCGGGAGAGGGCTCCCGCCGCCAGGCAGACGAGTGCGCCGAGGACGGCGATGGGCGGGCCTGGTGGGACGTCGAGCCAGTACGCGAGGTAGAGGCCGATGGCGCCCTCGGCCAGGGCCAGAGCGAGAGCGCACGCGATCAGCCCCCTGATGCTTGTCGTGAGCATCCGGCTCGCCGCGGCGGGCAGCACGTAGATCGCGGTGACGAGGAGGGCGCCGACGGCGGGGATGGCCGCCACGGCGGCTACGGCGACCAGGCCCAGCAGCAGCAGGTCGGCGCGGTTCACGGGGAGGCCCATCGATACGGAGCCGTCCGGGTCGAAGCCGACCGCCGACCATGTGCGGCCGAGCAGGATCGCGGCGGCGATGGCGATCGCGGCCACGGCGCCGGAGATCGCCAGGTCCGCGGGGCCGAGGCCGAGCAGGGTGCCGAACAGCAGGCGATCGACCGCGGCGCCCGACTCGAACACGTCGCTCGCGAGGATCACCCCGATGGCGAGCGCCGCGACGAGGAGCAGCGCCGTGCCCTCGCCGTGCTCCCGCGCGCGGCCGCCGACCGTCTGGACCCCGCCGGCGTAGCCGAGCGCGACCGCGATGCCGGCGAGCGTCGCGCTGACCCCCGAGGCATCGGCGAGCACGAGCCCCGGAAAGGTCGCCGATCCCGCTGCGTGTGTGAAGAACGCGAGCCTCCTGAGCACCACCCACGCACCGAGCACCCCGCCGGTCACGGCGAGCAGGATCAGCTCGAACAGCGCCTCCCGCAGGAACGCAAGGTCCGCCAGGTCGGTGGGCGAGGGCACCGGCGGAGCTTAACGAGAATGATTCTCAATAAGGTGCGGTTACGCCTTCGCGGCGTCGCGGATGAAGCGGCGGGAGACCGCTTGCAGCTCCTCGTCGTGCTGGATCGAGCGGTGGTGGCCGCCGGGCATCAGGAGCAGGCGCTTCGGCTCGTTCGCTCTTTCGTGCAGCCGTTCGCTGATCTCGTAGGGCACCTGCTCGTCCCCGCGGGCATGCATCAGGAGCAATGCTGTTTCAGGGCCCAGGCCGGCTGCGGCGGCGTAGATGTCGAGGGACTCGAGCCACGGCCCCGAGGCTTCGCGATCGCAGCGGAAGTGGAGCTCCTGACCTGACCGCAGGAAGCGCGCGAGCCCATCCTCCGGTGCGGGGCAGATCGCGACGACCGCCCGAATCGCGCCGTCCCCCTGCGCCGCCGCATGGATCGCCTGAAAGCCGCCCATGCTCGAGCCCCTCAACGCAATCCGCGGAGCAAACGAGCGCAGCAGCTCCGCCATCGCCAAGGCATCGTCGAAGGCCGAGGGCCCAAAGCTCCCCTCCGACCGCCCGTGCCCGCGCGCGTCGTAGGCCAGCGCGGCCATCCCGTCCGCCCGGCAGCCGCGCGCGAAGTCGAAGTGGCTCTCCTTGGCGGAGCCGGCGCCGTGGAGGATCACGACGCCCACCTCGGGCTCCGATTCGGGCAGGAAGAGCGCGTACGCGAGCCCGTCGTGGGTGCCGAGCTCGGGCGCTGCGGGGGTGGGGTGGCGCATCAGGTCCTTCATAATCGCCGCTCGATGTCGGCGCTTGCTGTCTCGCACGTGTATCCGCTGGGCTCGCGCCTCGACGAGCGCGGCCGGCTCGAGGTGGGCGGCTGCGACGTGCTGGACCTGGCCGCCGAGTTCGGCACGCCCGCGTACGTATATGCGGAGGACGACATGCGCGCCCGAGCGCGCAGCTTCACCGAGGCGTTCCGGGCCCGCACCGAGCACTTCGAGGTCGTGTACGCGAGCAAGGCGTTCCCCTGCACCGCCGCCTACCGGCTGTTCGCCGAGGAGGGGCTGTCGGCGGACGTGGCCTCGGGCGGCGAGCTGCACCTCGCCCTCGAGGCCGGCATGGACCCGAAACGGCTGTACATGCACGGGAACAACAAGTCGCCCGCCGAGCTCGACTTCGCCATCGAGAGCGGCCTGGGCCACATCGTGGTGGACTCGTTCGACGAGATCGAGCGCCTGCGCGGCCGCGGCCAGCGGGTGCTGCTGCGGGTCACTCCAGGCATCGAGCCCACCACTCACGAGTTCATCCAGACCGGCCAGGTGGACTCCAAGTTCGGGTTCCAGGTGGACGACGTGCAGCGCGCCGTGGAGGCCTGCGCGGACGCCGGGCTCGAGCTGTGCGGCCTCCACGCCCACATCGGCTCCCAGATCCTCGACGTGGACGTGTTCGAGAAGCTCGGCGAGCTCCTCGCGGGCATGGGCGACTGGCCGCTCCTGAACCTCGGCGGCGGCCTCGGCATCGCGTACACCGCCGACGACAGCCCGCCTCAGATCGAGGAGTACGTGGAGGCGCTGCTCCGGCACGCGCCCGAGGGAGTGACGGTGCTGTCCGAGCCCGGCCGGGCGCTGGTGGGCAACGCCGGCGTGACGCTCTACACCGTCGGGACCATCAAGCGCATTCCGGGCGTGCGCACGTACGTGGCCGTCGACGGGGGCATGTCCGACAACCTGCGCCCGATGCTGTACGGCGCGCGCTACGAGGCCGAGATCGCGGACCGGTTCGGCGGCGGAGATCTGTGCACGATCGCCGGGATGCACTGCGAGTCCGGCGATGTGCTGGTGCGGGATGTGGAGCTGAACGACCCGCGGGTGGGCGACGTGCTCGTCATCCCGGCCACCGGCGCCTACTCGCACGCCATGGCGAACAACTACAACGCTGTGCCGCGGCCGCCCGTGATCTTCTGCAGGGACGGCGACGCCCGCGTGGTGGTCCGCCGGGAGACCTACGAAGATCTGACCCTGCGTGACCGCTGAGCCCTTCCGAATTGGCCTCTTGGGCCACGGCACGGTCGGCCGTGCCTTCGCCGAGCTGCTCGAGGAGCGCGCCGGCGCGATCGAGGCCGAGGTAGGCGTCCGCCCCGAGCTGGCCGGCGTCCTGACCCGGAGCCGCGGCGACTTCGACGACATCCTCGAGCGCAGCCACCTCGTCGTCGAGCTGATGGGCGGCATCGACCCCACGCGCGACTACGTGCTGAGGGCGCTCGACTCCGGCCGCCACGTGGTGACCGCCAACAAGCAACTGCTCTCCCAGCACGGCGAGGAGGTGTTCGACGCCGCCCGCCGCGGCGGCGTGCAGCTCCGCTTCGAGGGCGCGGTGGCGGGTGTGGTGCCGGCGATCCGGGTGATGTCCGAGACGCTCGCCGCCGCTCACATCGAGCGCGTGCACGGGATCGTGAACGGCACCACCAACTACATCCTCAGCGAGATGGCGCGCACCGGGGCCAGCTACGACGAGGCGCTGGCCGAGGCGCAGCGGCTCGGCTACGCCGAGGCGGACCCCACCGAGGACGTGACCGGCAAGGACGCCGCCGCCAAGATGGCGATCCTCGCGCGACTCGCCTTCAACGCCGCGGTGACGCTCGACAAGGTGAGCTACGAGGGGATTGAGCGGCTCACCGCCGACGACATCGAGTACGCGAAGGACCTGGGGCTGTCGCTGAAGCTGATCGGGTCGGCCGCGCGGACAAACGGCGGCGTGGCCGTCCACGTGTATCCGGCCTTCCTGTACGCCGACCATCCGCTCGCGTCGGTGAACGGGGCGTTCAACGCCGTCACGATCGAGTCGCCCGCCATCACGGAGATCACCCTGTCCGGCCCGGGTGCCGGCGGCGTTCAGACCGCCAGCGCGGTGCTCGGCGACGTGATCTCGGCGATGATCCCGCCGCCCTCGCTGGTGCCGCCGGCCGAGGACGTGCCGCTGATCACCGATATCGAGTTCTCGTTCTACCTCCACCTCGAGGTGGCCGACCGCCCCGGTGTGCTGGCACAGGTGGCAGAGATCCTGGGCCTCCAGGGCGTGTCGATCAGGTCCGTCGTGCAGAAGGGGCTCGGCGACGAGGCGCGGCTCGTGATGGTCATGCACCCGGTGCTCGAGTCGAAGTTCCGTGCCGCGGTCGACCTGATCTCGCGGCTCGACTTCGTCCGCGAGCCGCCGCGCGTGATACGGGTGATCGAGGAGACGTTCTGAGCCTCTGGCGCTACCGGGAGCGCCTGCCCGTCGAACCGCTCGTGACGATGGGCGAGGGCGACACCCCGCTGATCCCCGCGCCGCACCTCTCGGAGCTCACCGGCGCCGACGTGTGGCTCAAGCTCGAGGGCGCCAACCCGACCGGCTCGTTCAAGGACCGCGGCATGACCGTCGCCGTGAGCGCGGCGATCGGGGAGGGCGCCGAGGCGGTGATCTGCGCCTCCACCGGCAACACCGCCGCGAGCGCGGCTGCCTACGCCGCGCGCGCCGGCCTGCGCGGCGCGGTGATCGTGCCGGAGGGGAAGATCGCCACCGGCAAGCTCGCCCAGGCGCTGATGCACGGCGCGCGAGTGATCGCGCTGCGCGGAAACTTCGACGAGGCGCTCGCGCTGGTGCGCGAGCTGGCCGAGAGGCACCCGATCGCGCTCGTGAACTCGGTCAACGACTACCGCATCGAGGGGCAGAAGACCGGTGCGTTCGAGGTGTGCGACCAGCTCGGCGAGGCGCCCGACGTGCTCTGCATCCCGGTCGGCAACGCAGGCAACGTGACCTCGTGGTGGAAGGGCTTCCAGGAATACGGAACGGCGCCGCGGATGCACGGCTACCAGGCCGAGGGCGCCGCGCCGCTCGTGCACGGCGCGCCGGTCGAGCATCCGGAGACGGTGGCCTCCGCGATCCGGATCGGGAACCCCGCGCGCTGGGAGGACGCGATGAACGCCTTCACCGCCTCGCGCGGCGAGGTGCGCGCGGTGTCCGACGCCGAGATCCTGGACGCGTACTCGCTGCTTGGTGCGCGCGAGGGGGTGTTCTGCGAGCCGGCGTCGGCGGCGTCCGTGGCCGGGCTGATCAAGAACGGCGCGGAGGGGCGCGTCGTGTGCGTGCTCACCGGCCATGGGCTGAAGGACCCGCAGACCGCGATGAACCGGGCCGCGAGCGTCGTTCCCTGCGAGCCGGACATCGACAGCGTCGAGCGCGCGGTGCTGGGATGAAGCGGCGCCGGGTGGTGCGCGTGCCGGCCTCCTCGGCGAATCTCGGACCCGGCTACGACGTGCTCGCGGCGGCGCTGTCGCTCCACCTCGAGCTCGAGGTGGAGGAGACGGGCGAGTTCTTCGTGCACTCGGACCTTCCGGGCATCCCGACCGACCGCACCAACCTGTGCGTGCGCGCCTTCGAGCGGCTGCACCCGGCCGAGGGCGTGACGTTCCAGATCCGCTCGGAGATCCCGCTCGCGGCCGGGCTCGGGTCGAGCGCGGCCGCGATCGTGGCGGGGCTCGCGGCGGCGGACCACATGTACGAGCTCGACGCGCCGCTGTTCGACCTCGCCGCCGAGGTGGAGGGCCACCCCGACAACGTGGCCGCCGCGCTGCTCGGCGGGTTCGTGATCTGCCCGGGGCCGGGCGAGCCGCCCGTCCGGTTCGATCCCCCGCCCGGGCTGGAGGGCGTGCTGGCGATCCCGGGTCACGAGGTGGTCACGGCGGAGGCGCGCGCGGCGTTGCCGCCGGAGGTGCCGATCGGCGACGCCGTGCACAACGTCGGCCACGCCGCGCTGCTCGTGCTCGGTCTGGCCAAGGACGACTTCAGCCTGATCGGCCGCGGCCTGCACGACGTCGTGCACCAGCCGCGCCGGCGCGCGCTGTACCCGGCCTCGATGGAGCTCGTGGACCGCGCCGAGGAGCTCGGCGCCGTTGGCGCCACGATCTCGGGCGCCGGGCCGACCGTCCTGTTCTGGTGCCACTGGCAGCAGACCGGCAACCTCGTCGAGCGGCTGAAGGCCGAGGTGCCGGACATGGTCGTCCGGCGCGTCACCTTCGCGCCGGGCGGCGTGGACGTCCGCGACCTCTAGCCGCCGGTCGCTCTAGCGCATCCCGTCCTCCGGGCTCTCGATCCTGAATCGCACCGCTTGTGGAGCGGATTCGAGCCCGCCGCGGCCCGTGGCGACCGCCGTGAGCGTGTAGTGCCCAGCCGCGAGCCGGCGGCCCCGGACGCGGCCGCTGAAGCGCATCCGGTTGAGCCCGCGGCGCCCGCGCACCTGGAACCCCAGCCGCGCGCCGCTCGGCGCGATCTTGAAGCGCACGGTCGCCGGCCGCGAGAGCCCGAACCGAAGGGCCGCCCCCGCGCGGCCCCGCCGGGTGAGGGCCGGCCCGCGTTGCGCCGCCGCGAAGGACGCGGGGGTGAGGCTGAGCCCGGTCAGGACCGGTGGCACCTGCACCGGCGGCGCTTCCCCGGGCGGCGGCGGGGAACCGGGCGGGGGCGGCGGGACCGGTGTCCACTCGTGCGGCGGCTCCGGCCCGCCACACGTGGGCGGAATGGCGCGCGTGGCCGAGACCTCGATGTCATCCACGCCGACCCACTCATCGCGGCCGGGCGCGTCGGTCGTGAGCACGCGCACCTGGACCAGGCTCCGGTTGTCGGCCGCCGCCGGCAGCGCAACCCGGACCGGCGTGCTCTCGGCGGTGTCCGCCACGTACCCGCCCGGCACGTTCGCGAAGTCCCCCGTGGCCCCTGCGCGGTACTGCACCGCGACGGGCTGAACGGCGTCGGCGATGCTGTCGATGTCGCGCAGCGTCATCCGCACCCCGATGCCGGCGCGTCCGCGCGTGTCGAGCGCTATCACCAGATGCGGAGCGCTCGCCGTGGCCGAGCCCCGCAGCGCCACCACCGGATTCGGCAGCTCGAACTCCGCCACGCCGCCCGCCAGCCCGAACTCGCCAGGGTCGCTGCGGTTGGCGGCCACATCCACCGGCGTGCCGGAGCCGTCGGCCACGACCTGCCGCGGGTCGACGCCCGGCGCCGGCGCCAGCCCGTCGCCGCGGTAGCCGGCGATCGCCGGGACGCCGGACCAGTCGTCGTCGGCGCGGATCAGGCTCGTGTCGGACCAGTTCTGGGCGAGCGGTGGTTGAAGGCCGGCGAGTGCGCAGCAGGCTGCGATCAGTGCTTCGTACATGCGCCGCTAAGCCGCGGCGCGGCTGGATTCGCCCCCCGATGCCGGTACCGTGGGCGCCGTGGGCGACCGGGTCGAGGCGGCGGGCGGCGTGGTGGAGCGGGACGGCAGGGTCCTCCTGGTCCACCGCCCGCGCTACGACGACTGGACCTTCCCCAAGGGGAAGCTCGACCCCGGCGAGTCGTTCGAGGACGCGGCGCTGCGCGAGGTGGAGGAGGAGACCGGGGTCAGGTGCACCCTGGGGCGCGAGCTGCCGTCGAGCAGCTACGAGGTGAACGGGCGCCCCAAGCTCGTGCGCTACTGGCTCATGGCCCCCGACGCCGAGCTCGAGTTCACGCCGAACGACGAGACCGACGACATCCGCTGGGTCACGCCGGACGAGGCGCGCGCGCTCCTCACATACGACCGTGACCGGGACGTGCTCGCGGCGCTCTGAGGCAGCGCAGGACGCGCACGCCGCGGCTCGCCCAGCGGCCGGGCACTCCGCTCGCCGCGCGCATCCGCACGCGGATCCGGTACTGGTGCCCCGAGCGCAGCCTCACCCGCGCGCGCGTGCGCGGGCTGTTCCGCAGGAGCGTCCGCGTGCGGTGATGCGTGCGGCGGGTCAGGTCGTAGCGCGCGCCGCGCGGCAGCCAGCTCACCCGGTATCTGCGCGCCGGCGCGCAGCGCCTCCTCGTGAGCGCGGTGATGTGCAGCCGCGGCCGGCCGGCGCGGGCGGGCGGCGCGCCCGCCCCGTTCACCGAGCCCAGGTTGAACGCCTCCGCGAGGAAGCGGCCGGAGTTGTCGCGCGGCGGCTGGAGGCCGAACAGGCCCATGACGGTCGCCGCCACGTCCACGTTCTCCGCCTGGCCCGGGTTCGAGAGAGTGTCGTCGAAGAAGGCGTCCCGGCTGCCGGCCAGCAATTGGCTCCGGACGCCGTTGCCTCCGCCGGTGACCGCGAAGAAGTTGTCCCGCGTGTGCGGGCCGCCGTGGTTGCCGGTGAGCGGGTTGTCGAAGGAGCCCGGGTCCGAGAACGCGCCGCCCGGCTTGTGCGTCACGACGAGATCGCCGGTCCGGGCGCCGTCGAGGCGCCACGCCGGGTGGGCCGCGGCCAGCGTGTTCGCCGCGCCGCCGTCCGCCGGGTTCGGCTCCCGGTAGAGCGCCTCCTGGACGTTGCCCGTCGCGAGCGCCTGCGCCCGCATGCTCTTCAGCAGCTCGTACCTGTTCGGCGCGGTGCGGTTCGCCAGGTACACGAGGTCCATGCTGCCGTTCTGCACGATCACGAAGTCGTCTGAGGAGATCCCGCCCGCTGTGAAGCTGCTGTTCAGGTTGGTCTTCACGAGCGTCGTGTCCATCGAGTGGTCGGACAGCAGGATCAGCACCGTGCGCTGCCACTCGCCGCGGGACTGCAGCTCGCCGACGAGGCGCGCGACCTCGTCGTCGGCCTGTCCGATGGCGGCGTCGTAGGCGGCGCCGGTACCGGTGGCGTGGCCCGCGCTGTCCACCTGGTGCAGGTTCACGAACGTGAAGTCGGGGCGATCGCGTAGCCGGTGATCGGGTTGGTCGGCACCTGGCCGCAGTAGGAGTCGTCGTCGGCGCCCGACGCGCACGGCGCCCACAGGTGGTCCACGCCGCTGTTCTGGAAGATCCGGCCGAGCTTCGGCTTGCCGAAGATCGCGGCCGTGACGAGGTCGTCCGGGTTGCCCTGGCGCCTGATCGCCTCGAACAGGGTCTCGGCGGTGCGGCAGGTTGGGCTCTCGCCGCTCGTGGGCGTGGGCGGCTTCGACTCGTCCGCCGGCCCGGTGGCCTGGCACGTCGAGCCGTTTGCCAGCGGCGAGTAGAGGGCGAAGGCGTTGCCCGGGAAGCCCGACGCGTTCCCGTATGCGCCGGTCATCATCGCCACGTGGTTGGGGTTGGTCTCGGCGATCATCACCGAGCGCGATTCGCGGTAGTAGGTGGCGTGCCCCTCGAGGAGCGATGAGATGAACGGCGCCTTGCCCTCGTCCACCTTGTCGCCGTCGAGGCCGTCGATGACCACGGCGTAGACGATCGGCCGCGGGGTCGCCGCGTGCGCGGCCGCGACCGGGAGGAGAACGGCCAGCACAGCCCCCACGATCACGCCCCGCCGCATCGCACGGGGGTATACCCAATTGGGCGTAGGATGCACGCCGTGCGGCGCGCTGCGGGGGTTCTGCTGGTGCTGGGGGCGCTGGGTTTCGGCGCGCTCGCGCTCGCCCAGGGATCGGGTGACGACGGCCTCATCGGCCCGGCGAACAAGATCCAGCCGAGCGGCCGCAAGCTCTCGCCGGCCGGCAAGCTCACGCGGGTCGGCAACCATCCGGGTGGCGGGGCGCTCACGCCGAGCGGCCGCTTCTACTGGACCCTGTCGGCGGGACGCGGGCGCAACGACGTTCGCATCGTGCGCGTGGCCCCGCGTAGGCGGTGCAGGAAGCCGGCGCGCGACGCGGGCGCCCGCCGGAAGCGCGGCTACAGGCGCTGCGTGAAGAGGGCCCGCCGCTCCGTGGGCCGCGTGGTGCAGGTGCTCCCGATGCCGGGGCTGAGTGGCGGCATCGCCATGGCGCGCGACGGCCGCACCGCGTACGTGTCCGGCGTCGCCGAGTCACCGCACGAGGATCAGCAGACCCCGGCCGGCACGCCCGGCAAGGAGGGCGACGTGATTCACGTGCTCCGCTACAGCCCACGCACCGGCCGGGCGAGCCGGGCGGGCACGATCGCGGTGCCGCCGCCCGGCGACGCGCCGCTCCCGCAGAGCTTCCCGCCCACCGAGACCACGCGGAGATCATGGCCGCGCGACCTCGCCGTGTCGCGCGACGGGAAGACGCTGCTCGCCGCGCTGAACCTCGCCGACTACGCGGCGGTGATCGACACCGCCTCGCGGCAGGCGCGGTACGTGAAGGTCGGCAGCTACCCGTACGGCGCCGCGATCTCGCGCGACGGGAAGTACGGGCTCGTGTCGAACGAGTCCGACGGCACCGTGTCGGTGATCGACCTCGCCTCGGCGAAGAAGGTGAAGGACATCCAGGTGGGCCCGCACCTCTCGCATCCCGAGGCGATCGCGACCGACCCGAAGCTCGACCGCGCCTACGCGGCCGTGACTCAGCAGGACCTGATCGCGGTGATCGACCTGCGGAACCTCACCGTCGAGCGCACGCTCACGGTGGAGCGGCGGCAGGGGATCGGCACGGCGCCCGTGGAGGTGCACGTGACCGGCGACGGCTGCTTCCTGCTGAGCGCCGACTCGGGCGAGGACGCCGTGGCGGTGTTCGCGCTGCCGAACGCCCGCGGCCGGGTCTGTCGCAACGACCCCCGTCGTAGACACCGAGCCCACCATGGTGCAGCCGGTGCGCTGCGGGCGCAGGGTGCCCGCCGCCGCTCGCGCGCGTGGCAGCTCGTGGGCCGCGTGCCGGCCGGTTCCTATCCCGTGGACGTGGACGCCACGCCGCGGCACCGCACGCTCGTCTGGCTGGCGGCGAAGGGGCTCGGAGTCGGGCCGAACCCGAACGGGCCCAACCCGCTGTCGCCGGACGACTCCGACGATCACATCAACAACTTCCGCTATCTGCCGTCGATCGTGCGCGGGGCGAGCGGCATCCTCCGCTTCCCGACGAACTCGCGGCTGCGGCGGATGACGCCTCGCGCGGCGCGGCAGCTGCGGCCGTCGAACGCGGAGGCGGCGCCGGCGGGCACCCCGATCCGGACGGGCGGACCGATCCAGCACGTCTTCTATGTCGTGCGCGAGAACCGCACCTACGATCAGATCCTGGGTGACGACCCGCGCGCCGACGGCGACCCGAAGCTCACCCTGTTCGGCGAGAACATCACTCCGAACGCGCACGCGCTGGCGAAGCGGTTCCCGCTGCTCGACCACGTGTACGCCAACTCGGAGGCGTCGATCGACGGCCACTTCTGGACGGCGGCGGGCTCGGTGTCCGACTACGTCGTCAAGAACTGGCACCAGAACTACGCCGGCCGAGGGCGGCCGTACGACTTCGGCGTGTATGCGGTCACCTGGCCGTCGCAGGGCTTCCTCTTCGACCAGGCCGAGAAGCAGGGCATCTCGTACTTCAACTTCGGCGAGGCGGTGGCGGGCGTCGTGCCGCTGTTCCCCGACAAGGACCGCACCCCTGACGACCTGGCGAAGATCAATCGCAAGTTCGCGAAGTCGGACCTCGGCGCGCCGCTGCCGGGCCACTGCTACCCGAACGACGCGTACTCGGGCGGGGTCAACCTGCTCACGCAGCAGGAGGTGTACGACTCGTCCCTGCCCACTGGCGTGCTGCCGCCGGCGGAGTCGCGCTTCGACTGCTTCCGCACCAAGTTCACCGCGCAGCTCGCGACGGGCACCGTGCCGGCGTTCACCTACATGGTGCTGTCGAACGACCACACGGCGGGCACCGCCCCGGGACGCCGGACGCCGAACGCGATGATCGCCGACAACGACTACGCGCTCGGGCAGGTCGTGGACCTGATCTCGCACTCGCCGGTCTGGGGCAGCTCGCTGATCATGGTGCTCGAGGACGACTCGCAGGACGGCGCGGACCACGTGGACGCGCACCGGATCCCGGCGCTCGTGATCAGCCCGTTCGCCAAGCGCGGGGCGGTGGTGCACAACCGCTACGACTTCCTGTCGTTCATCCGGACGCTCGAGCTCACGACCGGGATGAAGTCGCTCAACCTCTTCGACGCGCTCGCGGTGCCGCTGTACGACGCGTTCGACTCCGCGGCCGGCAACAACGACGCGTACGACGCGATCAAGCCGAACGTGAGCCTTACGGAGCGCAACACGAACGCGACGCCGAACTCGGGCTTCTCACAGAGGCTGCCGCTCGACACACCCGACCGAGTGCCGCAGCGCTATCTCGACCGGATCCTGTGGCAGTACGTGCACGGGAGGGAGTCGAACCCGCCGCCGCCCGGACCGAACGCGAGTGGCGAGGACGAGCGCGAGTTCGAACGCTAGGCCGCGGCCAGCTCCTCGGGCCGGCGGTCGGCCCACGGCCGCGCCGCCTCGATCTGAGCGGCCAGGGTGAGCAGCTCCGCCTCGCCGGCGGGGCGGCCGCCGAGCTGGATGGCGGTGGGGAGGCCGTCGTCGCCGTGGAACAGCGGCAGCGTGATGGCCGGTTGGCCGGTCACGTTGTAGATCGCGGCGTACGGCGTGAATTCGCTGCTGCGCGTGAAGTCGTCCCACGGGTCGTCGCTGCACCCGTCGATCTCTCCGATCCGGACCGGGCGCGTCGCGAGCGCGGGGGTCAGGATCGCGTCGTACGTCTCCCAGAGGGCGATGATGCCCCGAGACACCGCGCTCAGCTGGGTCCGCGCGAGCAGGTAGTCGAGAGCGCTCCGCTCGCGGATCGCGTTCCACATTGCCCACGAGAGCGGCTCGACGAGCTCCTCTGTGGGCTCGCGGCCGGTGACCGTGCCGCCGAAGAACATGCCCATCGAGATCGGGGTGCCGAACGCCATGAGGAACGCCTCGAACAGGCCCTGGCCGCCCCAGGGGGCCTGGACCTCCTCGACCTCGTGGCCCAGCTCGGTCAGGAGCTGCGCGGCGTCGAGGGTGGCCCTTTCGTTGTCGGAGTCGAGCGGCGCGTCCGTCGCGGCGGTCAGCGTGTAGCCGATCTTCAGCCGGCCGGGCTCGCGCTTCGTTGCCTCCGAAAACGGCTCTGAAGGAGACGGAGCCCAGGTCGAATCGCCGATTTCGTACCCGCTCAGGACGTCCAGCATCTGCGCGGTTTCGGCGACCGTCCGGGTGAGCGAGCCGTCCTGGACCAGGAAGTCGTCGCCGAGGTCCGGTCCTCTCGAGATGCGCCCGCGGGTCGGCTTCAGGCCCACGAGGCCCGTGCACGCCGCCGGGATGCGGATCGATCCGCCGCCGTCGCTGCCGTGCGCGAGCGGGACCATGCCGGCCGCCACGGCCGCGGCGGCGCCGCCGCTGGAGCCGCCGGGCGTCCGGTCCGTGTCCCACGGATTGCGTGCCGGGCCGAACCTGCGCGGCTCCGACACGGGCAGGATCCCGAACTCGGGCATGTTGGTCTTCCCGACGATGACGAAGCCCGCGTCGCGGATCCGGCGCGTCACGAACGAGTCGTGCCCCGGGACGAAGTCGCCGAACAGGTCCGACCCCATCGTGTACGGCATCCCCTGGACCGCGGTGGTGTCCTTCATCGCGATCGGCACGCCGGCGAACGGCCGCGGATCGTCCCGGTCGATCTGGGCCGCCGTCTGCAATGCGCCATCCGGGTCGACATGCACGAACGCATTGAGGGTGGGCTGGAGCTGCTCGATGCGCTCGAGCGCCGCCGTCACCAGCTCGGTCGAGCTGACCTGCCCCGTATGAACGAGCGTCGCCAGCTCACTGGCCGGCCTGAAGAGAAGGTCCTGCGCCAAGGTCCGGGGAGCCTACCGGCGCCTGTGTAACACGCGCGTAACTGCAGCGGTAAAGGACCGCAACCTGCAACCGCCCCGGGGGCCCCAAAACCGGGGTTGGTCGCTTTTCCTGGGCATATGGCGAGGAAAGACGCCCAACCCGAGCTGGTCGCGCTTGCGGAGGCGGCGCGGCGGCAGTGGGGCGTCGTCACGCGGGCTCAGCTTGCAGCGGCGGGGCTCGGCGATTCGGGCGTTCGTGACTGGGTTCAGAGCGGGCGGATTCGGCGCCTTTACCGCGGCGTCTATGCGTACGGCCACGATCGGCTCCGGCGGGAGGGGTATTGGCTTGCGGCCGTGTTGGCGTGTGGGCCGGGAGCCGCGTTGTCGCACAGGAGTGCGGCGGCGTTGTGGGAGCTCCGGGCGGGTGGCGTGAACGTCATCGATGTGACGGTCGCGTCGCGGGCCGGACGGATCAGAAGAAAGGGGATCCGAATCCACCGGAGCGGCCGCCTCAGCCCGGAGGAGGTCACCGAGAAGGACGGGATACCGGTCACGACGGTGGCCCGGACGCTGCTGGACCTCGGCGACGTGATCGACCTCCAGGCGCAACGACGAGCGGTAACGGAGGCGGAATACCGACACCTCTACGACCACACCGCCCTCATTGCCGTAGTTGAAAAGAACCCGGGAAGACGCACGAGGCAGCTGATGATGGCCGCGACCGAGGGCAGGATGCACCGCACCAGATCGCCCCTCGAGGACCGGTTCGTGCGCTTCAAGGACCGGTACGGCGTCGAGGAGCCCGAGTGCAACGTGCACCTCGAGGGCTACGAGGTCGACTTCCTGTGGCGCCGGGTCGGCCTCGCGGTCGAGCTCGATGGCCTCGATGCCCATGCGACGAGGGCAGCAGTGAAGCGCGACAGGGAAAAGGACCGCGGGCTGTGGCGGGTCGGCGTGAGGGTCATGAGGTTGACGGGCGGAGCGTTGGAGGAGCCCGAGGAGCTGCTCGCCGACCTCGTTCAGGCCGGGGTGAGGGTGGCCAGCTGGCCCCGCGCCTCGTCGTACTCGCCGCCCAGGCGCGCCAGGATCTCGTCGGCGAGGGCGAGGTAGTCGGCGCCGAGGTCGGGCGCGTAGTCGAGGATCGAGACACCGCGCTCGGCCGACTCGGCGTAGCGGACGCTTCGCCGCACCACGGTGTCGAACACCTTCTCGCCGAAGCGCTCCTTCAGCTGGATCTGCGCCTCGCGCGCGTGCACCAGCCGCATGTCGGCGATGTTCAGGAACACGCCGAGCCAGTCGAGGTCGGGGTGGAGCGAGTCCTTGGCCAGCTCGATCACCTCGAGCGCCTGCTCCACGCCCTGCAGGGAGAAGTACTCGGCCTCGGTCGAGATCAGCGCATGGTCGGCCGCCACCAGCGCGTTCACGGTCAGGAGCCCGAGTGCCGGCGGGCAGTCGACCACGATCAGGTCGTAGCGGCGCCGAAGGTCGCGCAGGGCGCGCTTCAGCGTCAGCTCCCGGCCCATCTTGCCGGCGAGCACCAGCTCCGCCTCGGCCAGACCGAGGTTCGCGGGCAGGACGCCGTCGTGGATCGCGTCCGCCGCCTTGGCCGATCCGGCCAGCACTTCGGCCACCGTGGGGGAGGCGTCGGCAGGCACGTCGTAGTAGTCGGACAGGTTCCCCTGCGGGTCCATGTCGGCCACGAGCACCTCCAGTCCCACGCGCCGGAAGGCATCCGCCAGCGTGCGCACGGTGGTGGTCTTGCCGGTGCCTCCCTTCTGGGAGAGGACGGTGATCGTCTGTGCCGTTGGGAGCATCGCCATCGCTTTATAGTTTCCCGTTCCGATCCGCATCGTGCGCCTGAGCCGAGCAGGCCGCGTAAACAGGAGGTGACCCACTGCAGGCATCGCGTGGCCTGTACGACCCGAGCTACGAGCACGACGCCTGCGGCGTCGCCTTCGTCGCACGGGTCCGCGCGCCCGCGTCCCACGACGTCGTGGAGCGCGCGCTGCACGCGCTGGAGCGCCTCGAGCACCGCGGGGCCGAGGGCGCCGACCCCGACACCGGGGACGGCGCCGGCATCCTGATCCAGCTTCCCGACGCCTTCCTGCGCGCCGAAGCGGGCTTCGAGCTCCCCGAGGCGGGCCGCTACGGCATGGCCGTGTGCTTCATGCCGTCCGGCAACCCCGCCGAGGCCATGCGGCTGCTCGAGGAGCGGGTCGAGGCGGAGGGCCAGACCGTGCTCGGCTGGCGCGAGGTCCCGGTCAACGAGGCCGCCTGCGGGAGTGC
>DASUYU010000127.1:0-13306 GCA_036377235.1 Thermoleophilaceae bacterium | reverse complement strand
AGGTCGAAGACGAGGATCGTCTGGTCGTCCTCCTTGTCGAGCCCGTAGGCGAGCGAGGCCGCCGTCGGCTCGTTGATGATGCGCTTGACGTCGAGGCCCGCGACCTTGCCGGCGTCCTTGGTCGCCTGGCGCTGGTCGTCGTTGAAGTAGGCCGGGACGGTGATCACCGCGCTGTCCACGGTGTCGCCCAGGTACGCCTCGGCGTCGGCCTTCAGCTTCTGCAGGATCATCGCGCTGATCTCCGGCGGCGCGTACTCCTTGCCACCGGCCTTCACGCGCGCGTCGCCGTTCGGGCCTGGAGCGACCTCGAACGGGACGATCTTCTCCTCCTCCTTGACCTCGGCCTCCTTGCGCCCCATGAAGCGCTTGATCGAGAAGACCGTGTTCTCGGGGTTCGTGACTGCCTGACGCTTTGCGGGCGCACCCACGAGGCGCTCGCCGCCATCCGTGAAAGCGACCACCGAGGGGGTCGTACGGGCACCCTCGGCGTTCTCGATCACGGTGGGCTCGCCGCCCTCGAGGACGGCCATGCACGAGTTGGTCGTGCCCAGATCGATGCCGATCGTCTTGCCCATCCGTTACTTCTCCTTGGTCGAATCGAAAGAAATCTAAGCGTGAGTATGGCAGATTTGTGTACGCATGCCCACCTGAACTAGGATGCCAGCGCCGAATGGCCCGCCTCTCCCGACTCGCGCTCATCCTCATTGCTGTAGTTCTCGCGGCGGGCCTCACTGCGTGCGGAGGAGACGACGACTCCGCCGGCTCACCCCCGAAAGCCGCCACCTCCCAGCCCGACACGGGCACCGCCACCGAGCCCACGCCCGCCGAGGCCCAGGAGGCGCTCAAGGACACGAGCCAGAAGCCGGCGATTCCCAAGCCGACCGGCTCGCCTCCCAGGAAGCTCGTCGTCGAGGACATCGTCAAGGGCAAGGGGAAGGCCGCGAAGAAGGGCGACACCGTGATCGTCAACTACGTGGGCGAGAACTTCTCGAACGGCAAGGAGTTCGACGCGTCCTGGGACCGCGGCCAGCCGTTCCCCGTGACGATCGGGAGGACGCAGGTGATCGAGGGCTGGACGCGCGGGCTCGTCGGGATCAAGAAGGGCGGGCGGCGCATGCTGACGATCCCGCCCGAGCTCGGCTACGGCCCGAGCGGCTACCCGCCCGCGATCCCGCCGAACGAGACGCTGATCTTCGTCGTGGACGCCGTCTCGGTGAGGTAGCCCTCTCAGCCCTCCGGCAGCGGCCGCGGCGGCCGGAAGCGGGGGATGATCTCCACGGCCACGATCGCGGTCATGATCAGCGCCGCCCCGAACCAGCCGGTGGCGCTCAGGCGCTCGTCGTTCAGCAGCCATCCGAATAGGCCGGCGAATGCGGGCTCCGCGGCGAGGATCAGCGCGGTCCGCGCCGGCGGCGCGTGCTGCTGGGCGAAGGTCTGGACGAAGAAGCCGAGCGCGCTCGCGATCAGCGACGTCACGATCAGCGCCGACCACACCGTGCCGCCGTGCGGCGCCTCGAGGTCGCCCGCCAACGCGCCGATCGCGAGACACACGAGTCCAACCACTCCGAGCTGGATCGCGAGCAGCGCGCCCACGTCGTGCACCTTCACCGCGCGCGCCGTGGCGAGGATGTGCGCCGCGAGCGAGAACGAGCAGATCAGGACCAGCCCGTCACCGCGGGTGTTGAAGTCGGTGCCCGCGCCCGAGAGCAACCAGAGGCCGGCCGCGGCGACCGCGGCGGCCGCCCACACTGTCCTGGGCAACCGGTCCCTCAACACCAGCGCGCCCAGCACCGGGGTGAGCACGACGAACAGGCCCGTGATGAAGCCGGCGTTGGAGGCGGTCGTGTTCTCCATGCCGAGCGTCTGGAAGATGTAGCCGCCCGCGAGAAAGACGCCCATCACAGCCCCCGCACGCCACCCGTCCCGTGACAGCGAGGCGAGCTGCCTGCGAAACACGACCGCGACGATCAGAGACGCCGGGATGAACCGGTAGGCGAGGAAGGCCATCGTCGGCAGCTCCTCGATCGCGTCCTTGACCATCACGAAGGTCAGGCCCCAGATCGACGCGATGCCGATGAGCGCGAGCTCCGAGACCCGCCGGAGGTTGGCTTCGCTCATCCGGCTCTGCGCAACTCGGCGAGGCGCCTCCGCCCGTACGGGCACATTCGCCTCAGCGGGCAGCTGGGGCAATCCGGATTGCGCGCCGTGCATGTCCGGCGTCCGTGCCGGATCAGGAGCACGTGGATCTCGTAGGCGTCCTCGGGATCCACGAGCTTCAGCATGATGTCGTGGGCGCGCTCGAGCGGGGTGCCCTCGGGCCAGAGGCCGAGCCGCGTGCCCACGCGATAGACGTGCGTATCGACCGGCACCTCGGGGCGGCCGTATGAGAACAGGAGGACGCACGCCGCCGTCTTCCTGCCCACGCCGGGGAGGTCGCACAGGTAGCCGCGTGCCTCCTCGAGCGGAGCCTCCTCCAGCCAGGCGAGGTCGTCCTCGCCGAGCGCTCCGAGGATCTGCTTGATGCGCACCGCCTTGGTCGGCGCGAGGCCGCCCGGGCGGATCGCCTCCTCGACCTCCTCCACGGGCGCGTCGCGCACCTCGGCCCACGAAGAGAACCGCTCGCCCAGCCGCGCGTAGGCGACGTCGCGGTTGCGGTCGTTCGTGTTCTGCGACAGGACGGTCAGGATCAGCTCGTCCACCGGCGCGCCGTGCGGCCGCAGCACGGGACGCCCGTACTCCCGCCGGAGCCGGTCCCGAATCGCCCGGAGCTTGCGCCTGTCCGCCGCCATGACCGCGGGATTAAAGAGTGCCGGGGTGCCACGAGTCGAGCGGTGACGAGACCTTCACCAGGGCCGTTCGGTCTCGGCTAGCCTGTCCCCTTCGTGCTGCGCGAAGCACCGTCCTCCGTTTCGGCGCCAGTCTCGTCTCCAGAAGCGACTGCGGAGGAGACGGCCCCACGACCGCCGCGGTTCCCCCGGCGGCATCCGCGCGTGCGCTGGTACAGGCGCATCGACCCGTGGAAGGCCGCGCCGATCGCGGCCGCCGCGATCTTCACCACGGCGTACCTGATCTGGCAGCCGCGCACGGTCGACCTGGCCGCCCACACCTTCCGCGCGGACCTGTTCGGCCAGGAGGGCTTCACCATCTGGAACGGCCAGTGGTACGGCGGCCACCACACGCCCGCGTACAGCGTGCTGTCGCCCCCGCTGGCGTGGCTCCTCTCGCCCCCGGTGGCTCTTGCGCTCGTGGCGATGGCTTCGGCCGCGCTGTTCCCGCCGCTCGCGCGCGGGTACTTCGGAGACCACCGCGCCCGCTGGGGCTCGATCTGGTTCGGCGCCGGCACCGCCACGCTCCTCTTCACGAGCCGGCTTCCGTTCGCGATCGGCGTTGCCTTCGCGCTCGCTGCGCTGCTCGCGCTGCAGCGGCGTCGCTACGCGCTGGCGATCGTCTTCGCCGCGCTGTGCCCGCTCGGCAGCCCGGTCGCCGGCCTGTTCCTGGCGCTCGCGGGCGCGGCCTACGCGATCGCGGAACGCGGGGACCGCGCCAAGCGCTGGGAGGGTCTCGCCATCGCCGCGGCGGCCTTCCTGCCCCCGGTGTTCCTGTCGTGGGCATTTCCGGAGGGCGGTTGGGCGCCCTTCCCCACGTCGGCCTACGTCCCGATCCCGCTCTTCGCGCTCGCCTGCCTCCTCGTGCTCCCGCGCGAGCAGTCGGCGCTCCGCTGGGGGGTGGTCCTGTATGCGGCGGGGTCCACGCTCGCGCTCGTCATGGAGACGCCGATGGGCGGCAACGCCGTCCGGCTCGGGGCCCTCTTCGGCGGGCCCGTCCTCCTGTGCGCGATCTGGGGCCGGCCCTGGACCAGGAAGCTCTGGGCGATCCCGGTCCTGGCCGCGGTGTTCATTCCACTGGTGCTGTGGCAGTGGTCGCCCGCTGTGCGCGACGTTAAGAAGTACATCGAGGACCCGGCGGCCAAGGCCGACTACTTCCAGCCGCTGCGTGACTTCCTGTTCCGCCTGCCGGACCAGCGCCGGATCGAGATCCCGTTCACCCGCTCCCACTGGGAGGGCGCGGAGATCGCGATGGACCAGCCGCTCGCGCGCGGCTGGCTGCGCCAGCTCGACACGCGCCTCAACCCGATCTTCTACAAGGGCAACCTCACGCCGCTCACGTACGCGAGCTGGCTGTCCGACAACGCCGTGCGCTACGTCGCGCTGGCGAGCGCCAAGCCCGACAAGAGCTCGTACGGCGAGCGGGCGCTGATCGAGAAGGGCCTCCCGTACCTGCGCCTGCGCTGGAAGTCCGACGACTGGCGCGTGTACGAGGTGCTCCTGCCCTCGCCGCTCCTGGTCCCCCAGGGCGACGCGCGCATGTCGCTCGACCAGTTCCAGTCGGACGAGCTGCTCATAGACGTGAAGCAGCCGGGCGAAGCGATCGTCAAGGTGCGCTGGACGCCCTACTGGTACGCCACGCACGCGTGCGTCGAGCCATACGGCGACTGGACGAAGGTGAGCGCAAAGGACGTGGGCTTCGTGCACATGTCCACGCGGTTCGCGCCCGAACGGCTCTTCTCGCGCGGCCGCCGCTGCGACGACGGCTGAGCTACGCTAGACCACCGTGCCCTCGTCCCACCCGCTCCTGGTCCAGTTGGCTCGGGTCTGGCGCCTAAGCGGGCGCTGGCTTCCGAACGGCTGGCTCGACGCCATCCGGCAGCTCGCGCTGTTCGCCGGCGCGTACTACCTGTACCGGCTCGTCCGCGGCGTCGTGGACGGCCAGGCGGGGCTCGCCTTCGAGAACGCGCGCCATCTCGTCGACGCCGAGCGCACGCTCGGCCTCTTCTTCGAGCCGCACCTCCAGGCGTGGGTCGAGGGCAAGGAGTGGCTCATCACGTTCTCGAGCTGGATGTACGTGAACTCGCACTTCGTGATCACCACGACGTTCCTGATCTGGCTCTACATCGCACGCAACCACGCCTTCTACTTCGTGCGGAACATGTTCCTGGTCGCGATGAGCCTCGCGCTGGTCGGCTACATGGCGTACCCGACCGCGCCGCCGCGCTTCCTGCCGGAGTGGGGGTTCAGCGACTCGGTGGCGAGCTTCGTCGGCGAGAACGCCGAGCAGAGCGCGAACGTGCTCTACAACCCGTTCGCCGCCGTGCCGAGCATGCATGTGGCGTTCGCGCTGATGATCGCGGTGCCGGCGATCATGCTCGTGAAGCGGCGCGTGTTCAAGGTGCTGTGGGGGATCTACCCCTTCGTCGTGACCTTCGTCGTGATGGCCACGGCCAACCACTTCTGGCTCGACGCCGCGCTGGGCGCGCTGGTGGCCGTTCTGTCCGCCTACGCCGCCTACGCCGCGTTCGCGCGTGCCCGCCCGGAGGCCTGGGCGTGGAACACCGCTAGAGCATGAGCATCCGCACCGGCGCGGAGATGCGCGAGCTGGCGCGGAACCGCCTGATCGAGTCCCGCCTCACGCCGAACGCCATCTCCGTGACGGGGCTGATCGGCAACATCATCGCCGCCGTGCTGATCCTGGAGCACCACTTCGTGCTCGCCGGGATCGCGTTCATCCTCGGCTCGCTCTGCGACATGTTCGACGGCCGCTACTCGCGGATGTCCGGCAAGGGCACGCCGTTCGGCGCCTTCCTCGACTCCACCCTGGACCGCGTGGAGGAGGGCATCGTGCTGGCCGCGGTGGCGGCGTGGTTCGCGCAGGAGGGAAACGACTTCGCCGTGGGCGCCACGGTGGTGGCCGTGGTGGGCTCCTACATGGTCAGCTACACGCGTGCGCGGGCCGAGGCTCTCGGCGTGGAATGCAAGGTCGGTATTGCTTCACGCGCGGTCCGGGTAGTAATCCTTTCAGCGGGGCTGGTGTTCGGAGCAGAGGAGCTGATTCCGGGCCTGGATCTGCTGGAGCCTGCTATCTACGTGATGGCCGCGCTCACCGTTTTCACAGCGCTGCAGAGGGTGCTCCACGTCCGCCGTCAGCTGGCGGGCGGCGCGGGCACCGTGTAACCCAGACGAGCTTGGCGGGTGTGTTCTCTCGATGACTGACACGAAAATCTCTTCCAACGGCGGATCGCGCTACCAGAGCGACAAGGTGCGCGTCGCCATCATCGGCGTGGGCAACTGCGCGTCCTCCCTGGTGCAGGGCGTCGAGTTCTACAAGGACGCCGATCCCAAGGATTCCGTCCCAGGCCTCATGCATGTGGACCTCGGCGGCTACCACATCTCCGACATCGAATTCAGCGCCGCCTTCGACATCGACGCGGACAAGGTCGGCAAGGACCTCTCCGAGGCGATCTGGTCGGGCCAGAACAACACGATCAAGTTCGCCGACGTGCCGAACCTCGACGTGCCGGTCCACCGCGGCATGACGCACGACGGGCTCGGCAAGTACCTGAAGGAGAAGATCCAGAAGGCGCCGGGCGAGACCGCCGACATCGTCAAGATCCTCAAGGAGACCCGGACCGACGTGGTCGTCTCCTACCTGCCGGTCGGCTCCGAGCAGGCGACCAAGTGGTACGTCGAGCAGATCCTCGAGGCCGGCTGCGGCTTCGTGAACTGCATCCCGGTGTTCATCGCGGGCGAGAACTACTGGGCGAAGCGCTTCGAGGAGCACAAGCTGCCGATCGTGGGCGACGACATCAAGTCGCAGGTCGGCGCGACGATCGTGCACCGCATGCTGGCGAGGCTCTTCCACGAGCGCGGCGTCGAGATGAAGCGTACGTCGCAGCTGAATGTCGGCGGCAACATGGACTTCTACAACATGCTCGAGCGCGAGCGCCTGGAGTCCAAGAAGATCTCGAAGACGCAGGCCGTGACCTCGATCATGGGGCTCGAGCTGCCGGCCGAGGACGTCTACATCGGCCCCTCGGACTACGTGCCGTGGCTGACCGACCGCAAGTGGGCGCACATCCGGCTCGAGGGCGAGTCCTTCGGCGACGTGCCGCTCACGATCGAGGCGAAGCTCGAGGTGTGGGACTCGCCGAACTCGGCGGGCATCGTGATCGATGCGGTGCGCTGCTGCAAGCTGGCGCTGAACCACGGCATGGGCGGCCCGATCACGGGCGCCTCGGCGTACCTGATGAAGTCGCCGCCCGAGCAGCATCCGGACCCGGTCGCGCGTCAGATGGTCGAGGACTTCATCGCCGAGTACGGCGGTGCGCCGAAGCTGCCGGGGCAGAAGCCCGAGCCGGCCGCGGCCGAGACCACGATCGACACGGCGTAGCCAGCGCGGCCGCGCCCATTCGGGCGCGCCCGCGGCATATCCTCCTCGGGTGGACTTCGCCCAAGTCACACCCTGGCCCTGGGAGCAGCATCACGAGGTCAACCGCTTCGTCGAGCGGCTGGCGGACGAGCTGTGCAGCCGCGGTCACCGTGTGGTGGTCATCGCGCCGTCGGACTCGCGTGAGCTGATCCGGGACGGACGGGCGACCGTCAAGGCGATGCGCTCGGACCCGGAGGCGCTCTGGGCGGACCCGGGGTGCGCCTCGGTGCTCGCCGTCGGCCAGTCGCTGCCGTTCCGCAAGGGCGGCTCGGTGTCCCTCCCGCTCGACGTGTCGCGCACGATGGAGGAGCTGCTCGAGCGAGCCGAGCTGGACTTCGTCCACGTGCACGAGCCGTTCGCACCCAGCGCCGCCTCGGCGGCCCTGCGGCACTCGCACGCGCTCAACGTGGGCACCTTCCACTCCACCACCGAGCGGTTCGTCTCGACGCAGATGGCCCGCAAGGTGGTGGAGCTCCTCTTCGGCCGGCTCGACGGCCGCGCGGCGAGCTTCGCCGCCACGCGCGACCTGATCGAGCGCTACTTCCCGGGCGAGTACACCGTCATCCACCCGGGCGCCGACACCTCCAGCCGCCCCGAGGCGCGCGGCGATGGCCCTCCCGAGATCGTGTTCTCGGACGCCGAGGAGCGGGGCGCGCTGCGGCTGTTCATCCGGGCGCTCCGGCGGCTCCCGCGCGATCTCGACTGGCGCGCCACCATCTGGCTCCACGACCCGGCCGCGGCGCCGGCGCCGACTCTGTCCCGGCGCATGCGCGAGCGAGTCCGGCTCGCCGGTCCCGCGGACGGATCCGAGGCCCAGCACCTCGCGCGCGCCACGATCTCCGTGGCGGCGTCCGCGGGCACCGCATCCGCGCCCCAGCTCGTGGTGCGCTCGATGGCAGCCGGCGCGGTGCCGGTGGTGTCGCGGCTGCCGCAGTACGAGGAGCTCGTCCGCGACGGCGAGCTGGGGCCGCTCTTCGAGCCGCGCGACGCGCTCACACTCGCCGCCCAGCTCGAGCGCCTCCTGCGAGACCCGAAGCTCGTGAGCGGGTACGCGGACGCGATCGAGAAGGAGCGCCCCAGCCTGGACTGGTCGCGTGTCGCCGACGAGTACGAGGAGCTGTACGAGCGCATCGCCGCGCGGCGACACGACGAGAACGGGAAGCCGCAGCTCCGCCGGCGGCTCGCCGAACGCGCCTTCGTGCACGTGGACCTCCACATGCACACCGACCACTCGCCCGACTGCGCCACGCCGGTGGACACGCTGCTCGAGACCGCCAAGAGCGTCGGGCTGGGCGCCATCGCGATCACCGACCACAACGAGATCTCGGGCGCGCTCGAGGCGCGCGAGCGCGCGAACGGGATCAAGGTGATCGTGGCGGAGGAGGTGAAGACCGCCGACCAGGGCGAGGTGATCGGCCTCTTCATCGAGGAGAAGATCCCGCGGGGAATGACCCTTCAGGAGACGATCGCCGAGATCCGCCGCCAGGGGGGCCTTGTCTACGTCCCGCATCCCTTCGACCGGATGCATGCCGTGCCGGACTACGAGCACCTGCTGGACGTGGTGGAGGACATCGACGCGATTGAGGTCTTCAACCCGCGCGTGGCGTTCTCGGCCTTCAACGAGGAGGCGGCCCGCTTCGCCGCCAAGTACCGGATCGTGGCCGGGGCGGGATCGGACAGCCACGTGGCCCAGGGGCTCGGCTCGGTGAAGATCCGCATGCGCGACTTCGACGGGCCGGAGGAATTCCTGGAGTCGCTCAGGGACGCGGACATCGTCCGAAAGAAGCAGTCGCTCCTCTACGTGCAGGCCCTGAAGTTCATCCAGACGCGAGGCAAGAAGTGATGCGCTCGAAAGGACAGGCGGCAGGTCCGTCAAAAGCCACTGGGACGGTGCCGGCCACTGACGACGAGATCCGCGAGAAGTACCTCGAGCGCGCCATCCGCGAGCTGAACCAGCTCACGCGCGAGATCCAGTCCTGCGAGCACTGCCCGCGCGGGAACCTGATGCCTGTCCTCGGGTCGGGGCACCCGCAGGCGGACATCATGCTGCTCAAGTTCGCGCCCATGCCCTCGGAGATCGAGGAGGGGGTCGCGTTCTACGGCCGCGCCGGCAGCGCGCTGATGAAGAGCTTCAAGCGGCTCGGGATCGACCCGCTGGCCGTGTACGGCACCGTCTTCGTGAAGTGCCCGGTACACGACACCGACGATTCCGCCCCCGCCTGCCGGGCGCGCGTGCTCGAGGAGATCGCCATCGTCCAGCCGCGGATCGTCGTGGTGATGGGCGAGGAGGCGCTCGAGGAGCTGAACGACCTCCACGTCCCGCTCGGCCGCCGGCTCGAGTGGATGCCGGGCGAGCTCCAGCGCCTCACGCCGGCGGTCGAGGCCCTGACCGTGCCCGACATCGACCGCTCGCTCGACGACGAGGACGCGAAGCGCGAGTTCTGGGGCGCGTTCCGCTCGCTCGGCGAGTGGTACGCCGATTTCCCGCCGTACTAGGCTTCATATCTGTGGCCGCTGAGGCGCGTGTCCTCGTCGTAGCCAACCGCACCGCGGAGTCGCCGGAGCTGCTCGACGCGCTCCGCACTCGCACCATGCAGGGCCCGTGCCGGTTCACCCTGCTCGTGCCCTCCACCCCGCACGGGATCGGGTGGGCCGCCGACATGCACGGAGGTGGCGACGAGGCCGAGCAGCACCGCGCGGCGTTCCTCGAAGAGCTGCGCGAGGAGGGCCTCAACGTGAACGACGCGAAGGTCGGCGACCCGGACCCGCTCGCCGCGATCCAGGACGAGTGCAACTTCAACGAATACGACGAGCTGATCGTCTCGACCCTGCCGCTCCACATCTCCAAGTGGCTGAAGGTCGACCTGCCCAGCAAGGCGCGGGCCGCCACGGGGCTCCCGGTCAAGCACGTCGTCGGGAGCACCACCTGATGGACCTCGAGGAGAAGACCGGAGTAGACCCCGTGATCGAGCGCACCTGCGCCGAGTGCGGGACCAAGCTCACCGATGCCGAGATCCGGGCATCGCTCGATTCGGGCGGGCCGTTCCTCTGCACCGTGCACGCGAGCGAGGAAGTCTCGCTCGGCGAGGACGTCGAGCCCTAGGCCGGGCGCTCCAGCAGCGCCACGCACTCGATGTGGGGCGTCTGCGGGAACATGTCGACCGGGCGCACGGTCCGGAGCTCGTAGCCCCCGTCGTCCACGAGCTGGCGCGCGTTGGGCGCGAGCGTCGTCGGGTTGCACGACACGTAGACGATGCGCTGCGCGTCCGCCTCGATGATGCGGCGCACCACCTTCTGCGAGAGGCCCGCGCGCGGCGGGTCCACCACCACGACGTCGGGGCTCCCCGACTTCTCGAGCAGCTCGCGCATCACGAGCCGGACGTCGCCGGCGTAGAAGCGCGCGTTGTCCACCCCGTTCAGCTTGGCGTTCTGGATCGCGTCGGCCACCGCGTCCTCGATCAGCTCAACGCCCCAGACCTCGGCGGAGTCGAGCCCGAGCACCAGGGCGATCGTGCCGATGCCGCAGAAGAGATCGAGCGCCTTCTCGCGGCCGGTGAGCGCCGCGAGCTCGACCGCCGAGCCGTACAGCACCTCGGCCATCTCGGTGTTGGTCTGGAAGAACGCGTCGGGTGAGATGCGGAACCTGAGGCCCGAGAGCTCCTCCTCGATGAACGCGGGTCCCTTCACCGCCTTGGTGTCGCCTCCGTGGGTGGTCTCGGCCACGCCCTCGGCACGCGTCCACAGGAACGAGTCCGCGGGGGTTGCGGCGGCCAGCTCGGCCACCCGGAACTCGGAGCCGGGACTCGTGACGACGCGCGCCTGGACCTGGCCGGTGCGGCGCCCCTCGCGCACCACGAGGTTGCGGAGCAGGCCGGTCTGCGTCTCGCGGTCCCACGGGGTGAGCCCCTCCGCGCGGCACCAGGCCTTGACGGCCTCGCGCACCTCGTCGATGCGCTCGGAGGCGAGGATGTCGCTCTCGACGTCGTCGATCACGTCCCAGCGGCCGGCGCGATGGAAGCCGAGCACGAGCTCGCCGTGCTCGTCCTCCCCGAACGAGTACTCGAGCTTGTTGCGGTAACGGAGCTGCTGCACCGCCGGGACGATCGGCTCAACCGGCGGGCTCTCGAAGCCGCCGATGCGCTCGAGCGCGTCCGTGACCTGCGACTGCTTCTCCTCGAGCTGGCGCTCGTAGGGGAGCACCTGCCACGGCGCGCCCGGGTGCGGCGCCTGCGGCTCGATGCGGTCCGGGCTCGGCTCGAGAACCTCGATCAGGTCGGCCTCGGCCCAGGAGCGCTTCGACTTCCCGATCCGCGCCCTGATCCGGTCGCCCGGCACGGCGCCTCGCACGAAGACGACGTAGCCCGTTTCGGTGCGCGCGACTCCCGCCCCGCCGTAGGCGAGCCGGTCGACCGCGAGGTCGAGCTCGTCCCCGCGGCGTGGGCGGGGCCTGGTTGTCTCCTGCTGACTGGCCGTCGGCCGAGCTTAGAGGTCAGCCGAGCTTCGACTCGATCGAGCTGAGCACCGTCTTGCGATTGGCGTTCCGCCGCTCGTAGTCACGGACCTTCCGGAGCTCGGGCGGCGTGAGGGTGCTCAGCCGGCTGACCACCTGGTCCGCGGTGAGGTCGCCGTACGCGGTGATCGGGAAGTTCGGCCCCACGCCCGCCGCGCGCCGGGCGCGATCGGCCTGCGCGAGCGGCCCCGACGCCGCGCGCACGGCGCGGCTGCGGGCGCCCGACGCCTGGCCGCGTGCCGCGCCCACGGCTCCGCCGGCCGCCTTGCGCACGCCCGAGGTGCGGCCCTCGACCCCGGAGCGGCCCCGCGACAGGAGGCCCTCGAGGTCCTTCATCACCTCGTTGGTCTGCTTGCGGCCCCGGTCGAGCAGGGCGGTCGCGAGGGTCTGCGCGTCCGCGGTGGTCATGCGCCCGCGATCGACCGCCTCGCTGAGGGCCTCCTCGATGCGCTCGCGAGTCAGCATGACCATCTCGAGCGGCCCGATCAGGTTCTTGCGGAGCGCCTCGCGGAACTCGGCGACCGTCTTCGCCTCGACTCCGGCGCTGCGCGCGCCGCGCGCCGCGGTGCGTGAGGTGGTCTTGGCGGCCTTGCGCGCCTTCTGCTGGCGCCCGCGTGCCTGCCCGCCCTTCTTGGCGGCCGCGGTGCGCTTGGCCGAGGTGGAGCGCGAGCTCGACGACTTGGCGCTGGAGGAGCGGCTCCGGCTGGACGCCGACCGGCCGGCGGCCGACGACTTGCTGCGCGAGCCCCCTGACTTCGCCTTACGTGATCCTCCGCTGCTCCGACGCTCCGCCATGTCGCTCCCCCTCCTCGAATCCCGCAGTGTGTGGTTCGTACTTACCCCCTGGCGCGGCACTATCCCACCTCGAACTCGGCGATGACGGGTGCGTGGTCGGACAGCCGGAGCCTAAGTCCGCCCTCGACGATCAGCTCGCGCTCCTCCGGCGGGAGCCGGCGCGGCCGCTCGGTCACCTCGAGCCCGCGCGCCAGCAGGTGGTCGATGGCGCCCGGCGCGGTGGGGTCGCCCAGGCCGAACCGGTCGCGGAGCTCATCGAACGGCGCCGGCGTGCGCCTGGGCCGGAGGTTCATGTCGCCGCCGAAGACGAGCGGGTCGCCCGCCGACCACTCCACCGCGCGCGCGGCGGCGGCCACCACCTCGGCCGACGCCTTGTCGGGCAGCCCCGCCGAGGCGTGGAGATTCGCCACGCAGACGGTCCGCCCGTTCGACAGGACCACGCGGGTCCAGATCATCCGGCGGCGCTCGGGCCGGTACGTGAGCGTGAGCGTGCGATGCTCGAGGATGCGGCCGGCCGCGCGCACGAACAGCTGGTTCGACCCTCCCTCCCAGGACGCGACGAGATCGGGATTGAGGTTCGCGGCGAGCCGCTGGAGCGGTGGGATGACGTTGCGCGAGGTGAGCACGCGCACGCCGTTCGCGCGCGCGCTTTCGCCGAGGTGGCGGAACCACAGCGGGGGCGTCTCCTGGAGGAGCGCGACGTCCCAGTCGCGGCCGGCGATCCAGCTCGCGAACTCG
>DASUYU010000126.1:0-5051 GCA_036377235.1 Thermoleophilaceae bacterium | reverse complement strand
GCGACGAAACCGCGGCCGCCATCGCCTCGCTCGGGGAGCCCGGCATCTGGTGTCACGGACTCGCCTTCCGGCCCGGCAAGCCCACGCTGCTCGCCGACTGCGGCGGCGTCCCCGTGATCGGCCTGCCCGGCAACCCGCGCTCGGCGCTGGTCGTGTTCCGCATGATCGGAATGCCGATCGTGCGGATGGTCGGCGGCTGCACCGATCCGCCTCCAGAACCCCCAGTCCGGGCGCGCCTCGAGCGCGACCTCCCGTCCGCCGCCGGGCGGCTGGACGTCGTGCAGGTGCGGCTCGTCCGCGGTCCGGCGGACGCTCCCGGGGCCGTCGGCGACGCGCCCGCCGCCGAGCCGCTGTTCGGCAGCTCCTCGCTCCTATCGATCCTCACCGCCGCGGACGGCTACCTCCTGGTGCCCGAGGCGGCCACCGGACTCGCCACGGGCAGCGACGTAGAGGTCATGCTCTACCGCTAGTGGCGCGCGCTGCCCCGTTCATCCACGACCGACCGACCGCCGAGGCGCTCGCCTCGTGGGAGGAGGCGTGCGCGGCCGCGGGCTGTCCGGAGCGGGTCGAGGCGGTGCGGCTTCCGCTCGACCAGGCCGTCGGCCGTGTGACGGCCGAGCCCATCTGGGCCACGCGGTCGTCACCGCCGTTCGACGCCGCGGCCATGGACGGAATCGCCGTTCACGCCGCCGACACGGTGGGCGCCGGCGAGACCAGGCCGGTCCGGCTCGAGGCGGGCTCGTTCGAGATCGTCGACACGGGCGACCCCGTTCCCGGCGACTTCGACGCGGTCGTCATGCGCGAGCACGTGAACGAGGTCGAGGGCGGGGTCGAGCTGCAGGCCGCCGCCGCCCCGTTCCAGCACGTACGGTCGATCGGCGAGGACGTGAGCGCCGCGGAGCTGCTCCTGCCGGCCGGCCACCGGCTGCGGCCGGTCGACGTGGCGGCCGCGGGCGCCGCTGGCGCGACGGAGCTGGTCGTGCGGCGCCGCCCGGTTGTGACCGTGATCCCCACGGGCGACGAGATCCGCCCGGTGGGGACCGAGCTGGCCGATGGCCAACTCCCCGACACGAACGGCGTGATGCTCGCCGCGCAGGCCGAGGCGGCCGGCTGCGAGGCGCACCGGTTCGAGATCACGCCCGACGTGCCGGAGGAGATCGCGGACGCGGTGAGAGCGGCGGCCGCGAGATCGGACCTGGTGATCGTGATCGCCGGCTCGAGCGCCGGCCGCGACGACCACACCGCGGAGGTGGTGGCATCGGTGGGAACGCTCGCGGTCCACGGCGTCGCCGTCCGCCCGGGCCACCCGGTGGTGCTCGGCGTTGTGCACGGCGAGCGGCGGCCCGGCGCGGCAGCACCCGGTTCGGACGGCGGTACTCCGCCTCGCGCGACCCCGGTCCTCGGCGCGCCCGGCTATCCGGTCTCGGCCGCGCTCACGTTCGACATCTTCGCCGCGCCGCTGCTCGCACGGCTCGAGGGTGCTCCTCCTCCAGAGGCGCCGGTCGCGCGGGCGCGGCTCGCGCGGAAGCTGGCGTCCACGATGGGGATGGACGATTGGGTCCGGGTCCGGCTGGGCCGGGTCGGCGGTCAGCTGGTCGCGACCCCGCTGCCGCGGGGCGCCGGCGTCCTGACCTCGCTGGTCCGGGCCGACGGCCTGCTCGTCGTGCCCGCGGCGCTCGAGGGGCATCACGCGGGCGAGGACATCACCGTTCGGCTGCTCCGGGGCGTAGGGGAGATCGAGCGGACCATCGTCGCGACCGGTTCGCACGACCTCGTGCTCGACCTCGCCGCCTCCGCGTTACGGGAGCGCGACCCGCGCGTGACGCTCGCGTCCTCGAACGTGGGCTCGCTCGGCGGGCTCACCGCGCTGCGGGACGGGTTGTGTCACATCGCCGGGTCGCATCTCCTCGATCCGGCTACGGGCGAGTACACGCTTCCGTACGTGGAGAAGCTGCTGCCCGGGCGGGACGTGGCCGTGGTGCGGCTGGTGCATCGGGACCAGGGGCTCATCGTCGCGCCCGGCAACCCGACCGGACTGGCCGGCATCGAGGACGTGGCTTCGCGGGGGTTGCGCTACGTCAACCGGCAGCGGGGCGCCGGGACGCGGATGCTCCTGGATCACAAGCTCGCGCAGCATGGGATCGAGCCCGAGGCGATCGACGGCTATCGCCGGGAGGAGCACACCCACCTGGCGGTGGCCGCGGCCGTGGCGGCGGGCCGGGCGGATTGCGGGCTCGGCGTGCTGGCCGCGGCGCGGGCGTTCGGGCTCGATTTCGTGCCGGTGGCGCGCGAGCCGTATGACCTGGTGCTTCTCAACGACAGCGTTGAGGATCAGCTGCTCGCGCCCCTGTGGTCCCTGATGGAGTCCGCCGAGTTCCGCCGGTCGGTGGAGGAGCTGGGCGGCTACGACACCAGCGAAATGGGCCGCCGCATCCGCTGATCTACACCGTTCCGGATTCGCGCGCCTTCGATGCCCGATCCGCCGCGGCGCAGGCTCGATCGAAGACCGGTCCCGAGGTGATGTTCGTCCCCACCAGCCGCGCCGCCGCGGCGGCGACCGCCTCCGCCAGGATCACTCCCGTCAGCGCATCGCCTCGCACCGCCGGCGACGACGATCCGGCGACCTTCACGCCCAGCTCCGCCACGTCCGCCGCCGTCTCGGCTATCTGCGCCGGCGGCTCGCTGGCGCCGTCCAGTGCGGTGGTGCGGTCGGCAGGGGTCTCCGCCTTCAGGACCGGTCCGTACGAGGTGAGCTCCTCCTCGGCGAGCCGCAGCGAGTCGGTGCGCATGCCCCTCGCCGCCTCGGCCGCGTCCTCGTCGGAGCCCAGCCGCGCCGCCATCTCGACCAGCGCCGCGGCCAGCGCCACCGTGACGGCCGACGAGGTGCCGCCGCCCGGCGCGGGCGTGTCGTCTCCCACAGAGTCGAGGAACTCCTCGAGCGACTGGTCGGTCAGGTCTCCCACGCGCCGGTACGGTAGCGGCGTGGTCACGGCCGAGCAGGTCGAGAGCTTCGAGCACGACGGCTTCCTCATTATCGAGGAGGGCCTCATCCCCATGAGCACCGTCGAGGTCCTGCGCGAGCGCTTCGCCGCGATCTTCGAAGGCGAGTACTCAACCGGCATCGCGCCCGACGAGGTGAACTGGAGGAAGGGCCGCGACCGCGACGACGTGACCCGCCAGATCTGCAACGGCTGGCGAGCCGACGACCTCATCGCCGCCCAGGTGCTGAGCGAGCAGACCGGGCGGATCACCGCCCGCCTCGGCGGCTACCGGGGCACCCGCATGCTCCAGGACAACTGCCTCTGGAAGCCGCCCGGCACCAAGTCGCTCGGCATGCACCAGGACGGCTCCTACGCCGACTACCTCTCCCCACCCGAGATGATCACCTGCTGGGTGGCGCTGGACGAGACGTTCGCCCAGGGCGGCACGATCGAATACGTGCGCGGATCCCACCTGTGGCCGAAGGCACCGCCGGACCGCGGCAGCTTCCATGCGCCCGAGGACTGGCTGGCGCCGCTCAGCAAAGCGGCTCCCGAGGGGGCGGAGGTCGAGCGCGTGCCGGTGGTGGTGAAGCCGGGCGGCTGCGCCTTCCACCACTCGCTGACATTTCACGGGTCGGGTCCGAATGAGTCCGATGTGGAGCGCCGGGCGCTCGTGTCCCATTTGATCCCGGTGGAGACGCGGTTCCATCCGGAGAACACCGACTTGATCTATTCGCGCTACCGGCGTCGCGGCGATCTGTCATTGGACGAGTCCTTCTTTCCCGTGCTGTGGGACGAGAACGGCGGTAGGTCCGAGTGGCTGAAGGACCTACCGCCGCTCCCTGGCTAGGCGGCCGCGGGCTCGGGGAGCGCGTCGGGGGCCTCGGCCGGCGCCCTCGACGGCAGGAACAGCAGCGCGACAAGCGCACCGAACAGCGCCACCGCCGTCGCGAGCGTCGCGGTCGTGGACATCGCGTCCACGAACGCGGAGTCCGCGAGGTGCGTCAGCCGCGTCGCGGCCTCGCCGCCGATCTGCGCGGCCACGTCGTGGGCGCCGCCGACGCTGTCGCTCGCGGCCTCGGCCGCGTCGCTGGGCAGCCCGGCCACGGCCGAGCCGTCCATCGAGTCGCCGTAGCTCGACGCGAGCACGCTGCCCAGCACCGCCACGCCGAGCGTGCCGCCGAGCTCGCGGACCACGTCGTTCATCGCCGAGCCGATTCCGGCCTTCTCCTTCGGGAGCGAGCCCATGATCGACTCGGTGGCCGGCGACATCGCCAGCGCCATGCCGGTGCCGAGCGTGCCGAGCGCGAACGCGACCCGGCCGTAGCCGGTGTCCACGCCGCACGTGGACAGCACGTACAGCGCGCCGGCCACCGTGGACATGCCCATCGCCACCACGATCTTCGTGCCGATCCGCTCGGTGAGCAGCACCGACAGCTTCGTCGTGGCGATCATGCCGACCGCCACCGGCAGCATCCGCTCGCCGGCCTCGAGGGCGCTGTAGCCCATCACCGACTGCAGATACGTCGTGAGGAAGTACACGACGCCCATCAGCGCGAAGAACACGAACCCGACCGCCAGGCTCGCCGCACTGAAGCGCAGGTTGCGGAACACGCTCACGTCGAGCATCGGGTGATCCGTCCTCCGCTCCCACAGGATGAACAGCGCCAGGACCGCCGTACCGAGCGCGAACGCGCCGAGCACGAGCGAGTCGCCCCAGCCGCGCTCCGAGGCCTCGATCAGGCCCCACACGATCGGCGTCAGGCCCGCGATCGAGAGCCCTGCGCCGGTGTAGTCGATCGCCTTCGGGTCAGGGTCCTTCGACTCCGGGATCAGGAAGTATCCGCCCACGAGCCCGGCGATCACGACCGGGATGTTGACCAGGAAGATCCAGCTCCAGTCGTAGTTCTCGATCAGCCAGCCGCCGGTCGTCGGGCCGATCGCGATGCCCATCCCGGCAACCGCCGCCCAGATCGCGATCGCCTTCGGGCGTTCGTCCTCCGGGAAGATGTTGGTCAGGATCGAGAGGGTCGTCGGCATGATCGCCGCGGCGCCGACTCCCATCAGTGC
>DASUYU010000125.1:0-5452 GCA_036377235.1 Thermoleophilaceae bacterium | reverse complement strand
CGCGTGGAGGAAGCCGTTCTTGTCGAGGCCGATGTCCACGAACGCGGCCTCGAGGCCGGGCAGGACGTTGTCGACCTTGCCCTTGTAGACGTTTCCGACGATCGACCGGTTGCCCTTGCGCTCGATGTAGAGCTCGGCAACACGCCAATCGTCCTGACTCTGACCCTTTTTCTGCCGCTGCTTACCGGCGGAGGGGGACCCCTCCGATTCCAGGATGGCGACACGGGTTTCGCCTCGGTCCACCGAGACGAGCAACTGCTTTCTCAAGAAGATTTCCCTTCATGAAGCTCATAGGCGCTTGACAGCAGCCGTCTCGCGCGCCTGCGCGTGGATCGACTGAAGTAGGCCTATTGCGATCAATGTTGTGATTACCGACGAGCCGCCGTAACTGACGAGCGGCAGGGGGATGCCGGTGATGGGCATGATTCCGATCGTCATGCCCACGTTTACGAACACTTGGAACATCAGCATTGCGGTGATGCCCCCTGCGACAAGTGCTCCGTAGAAGTTCTTCGCAATCGTAAGGGTACGCAATGCTCGCCAGATCAGCAGCGCGAACAGTGAAAGAACCAGCGCCGCGCCCACGAACCCGAACTCCTCACCCACCACCGAGAACACGAAATCCGTGTGGTGCTCGGGCAGGAAGTCGAGCTTCGTCTGGGTTGCTTCGTCGCCGCGACCGGTCTTCCCCCCTGAGCCGATCGCCGTCAGCGACTGGTTGACCTGGTAGGCCTCCTTGCCCTGGTTCTCGCCCGGGCTGAGGAAGGCGGTGAGCCTGTCCTTCTGGTACGGCTTGAGCACCTCGACGCCCACCGCGGGCGCCGCGATCAGCACGATCACGATGGCCGCCGCCGCGAGCGCGCCGAGTGCCGCGAAGTGCGTCCACGGCGTGCCGGCGATGAACAGGATCGCGCCGAGGATGGCGAGGTAGACGAGCCCCGATCCGAGGTCCGGCTGCCCGATCACGAGCATGGCCGGGATGACCGCGAGCAGGACCAGCCGGCTCGTTGTCTCGCGGTCGTTCAGCCGCCTGATCCGGTCGGTCATGAAGGCCGCGAGCGACACGACCAGGAGGACCTTGCCGAGCTCCGACGGCTGGAAGCTGAAGAACGGCAGCGGGATGGCGCGCTTCGACCCGCGGGCCGACACGCCCACCACGTACACGAGCAGGATCGAGGCGATCAGGAAGCCGTAGATGCCGAGCTTCCACTCGCGCAGGCGCGAGTAGTCGAATCGCATCATGAGCAGCATCAACAGGAACCCGACGCCGGCGTACGCGGCCTGCCTGTAGAGGAAGTAGTTGGGGTCGCCCGCGATGTCGTCCTGCGTCGCGTTGCCGACGACGTAGATGCTGGCGGCGATCAGCCCGATCGTCGCGACGAGCATCAGCGGGTCGAACCGCAGGAAGCGCGCCCGGGCGTCGTCCCGGAAGTCCTTGACGGCGGTGGCGGTGGAGGCGTGCATCAGTCCGGCGCCCCTCCGCCCTGCACCAGGCCGTTCTCCTTGACGTCGAACAGCGCGGCCAGGATGCGGCGCGTCATCGGCGCCGCGGTGTCAGCGCCGAAGCCGCCGGCCTCGTCGGTCACGGCGACCACGTAGCGCGGGTTCGGGTACGGCGCCAGCGCCACGTACCACGACTGGTCGGCCTTGCCGACGTGCTCCGCCGTGCCGGTCTTGCCCGCGATGGGGATCGGGAAGCCCTCGAACACCGGGGTCGACGTGCCGCCCGGCGCGCTCGCCGCGTCGTGGAGGCCCTCGAGGATGGCGCTGCGGGTCGTTGACGAGATCTTCACGCGACGGGCGGTCGGCGCGTCGAGCTGCTGCAGCGCCCGGCCGGTGGCGTCCTCGATCCGAAGGCCGAGCCGAGGCCGCAGCACGCGCCCGCCGTTGGCAATCGCCGCGTAGGCCACCGCCATCTGGAGCGGGTTCGCGAGCAGGTCGCCCTGGCCGACGGACAGGTTGATGTTGTCGCCCACCGACCACGGGCGGTCGGTGAGGTGCTTCTTGAACCAGGTGTCGCGCCAGTGCGGCGTCGGCAGCCGGCCGGGGCTCTCCGCCGGCAGGTCGATTCCCGTCTTCCGGCCGATCCCGAGCCGGTGCGCCCACAGCTGGAGCGGCATGCCCTTCTCGTTCATGTCGCGGCCGAGCTGGTAGAAGAACACGTCGCTCGACACGGTGAGCGCGGGCACGAGGGAGAGCACCCCGTGAGCCACGTGGCCGGCGTTCTCGAACTTGATCCCGCCGACCTCGAGGAAGCCCGGGTCGTTCAGCGGAGTGGCCGGCGTGATCAACCCGCTCTCGAGAGCGGCCGTGGCGGTGATCAGCTTGAAGGTCGAGCCGGTGGGATAGCCGCCCTGGATGGCGCGGTCGAACAGCGGCTTGCCGAGATCGTCCGAGCTGAGCGCGTCCAGCTTCTTCTGGCTGATCGGCTTCGAGAAGATGTTCGGGTCGAACGACGGCTGCGAGCCGAGCGCCAGCACCTCGCCGTTCTGCACGTTCATCACCGCGAAGGCGCCCCGCCCGGTGCCGCCGGCGAGCGCCTGCTGGGCCGCGCGCTGCAGGTTCAGGTCGAGCGAGAGCCGCAGCTGCTGGCCCTGCTCGGGCTGCACCCGGTTCAGCGTCTTGGTGAGCTTGCCGAGCGCGTCCACCTCCACGCGCGCCGCGCCGTTGCGTCCGCGCAGGTAGCGGTCGTACTCGGCCTCGAGGCCGGCCTGGCCCACGCGATCGCCCATCGAGACGCCGTTGAAGCGGGGGTCCTTCAGCTCCTTGGGGCTCACCTCGCCGACCTGGCCGAATAGGTGGGCGCCGATCACGCCGTGCGGGTACAGGCGCAGGAACTCGCTCTCGGGCTCGACGCCCGGGAACTCGCCCTGGCGCTCGAGGATGTAGGCGAGGTAGTTCGGGCCCACGTCCTGCTTCACCGTCGGCTTCGAGTACGGCAACGCCTTCAGCTCGCGCTCGACACGGCGTTGAAGCCTCGCCGGCTTCAGCCCGAGCAGCTTGCCGAGCCGCCGGTAGAGCTCGTGGCGGTCGGCGCTGCTTCGCGGCAGCTTGTCCGGGCTCAGCTTGATCGAGAACGAATGGCGGTTCTCCACCAGCGGGACCCCGTGCCGGTCCACGATCTCGCCGCGCGGCGCCTGGACCTTGATCTCACGCACGCGGTTCTCGCGCGCTGCGGCCACGTAGCTGTCCCCGGAGAGCACCTGGAGGTACCAGAGCCGGAAGAAGATGATCGCGAACATCACGAGCGCCACGCCGCCGACGACGGCGACGCGGAACGCGAGCTGCGGAGTGAGCGTGGGCCGGCGGTCGTTGTCGAGGTACACGGCCGGCTACACCTCCAGGCCCCTCAGCCCGAGCGGGCCGGTCTCGCGCGGCGGGCGCCGGCGGCGGCGGATCTCGAGCGGATCGACCTTGAGCACCGGCCGCAGCAGCCTGCGCGTGCCGGTGAAAACCGGCAGGGCAAGCAGCACGTTGAGGAGCGTGGTCACGATCGCGTCGCGGATCACCAGCGTGCTCACGCTGGCGCCGACGTCAAGCATGAAGGACACCGCGGCGAAGGTGACCACGAACCCGCCCGTCGCGGCCGCTCCCACCGCCAAAGGCAGGAGGCCGTGGCTCGGGTCGCGCACCTCTCGGAAGCGCCCGACGCCGTAGCCGACGGCCGTGAGCACCAGCGAGGAGACGCCCATGGTCGCCCCGCTGGCGAGATCGAGCAGGAAGCCGGCGGTGAAGCCGGTGGCGCAGCCGGCCACGGAGCCGGCGTAGTAGGCCACCGCCGCGACGACGAGGACGACCACGTCGATGTGGCCGCCGAGGATGCCGAGCTGGCTGAAGAACGACAGCTGGAGCACCACCGCGAGCAGCAGCAGCACGGCCACCCTGATGAGAGAGCCGGGCGACAGGATCACGGGAGCCCCACCCCAGCCGTCTGGGAGTTGCGCGGGCGGCGCGTGAGCACCTGGACGATGTCGATCGACTTGAGGTCGGCGTACGGCCTCAGGTGAACGCGCTGGTAGATGTCGACCTCCTCGAGGTCGGCCTTGGACACCCGGCCGATCGGGATGCCGCGTGGGAACAGCGACTCGCCCTTCGAGATCGTGAACCCCGAGGTGGCGACGGTGGTGTTCTCGGTCACGCGCCCGCCCTCGACGAACTCCATCAGCAGGTCGCGCGGGTTGCCCACTGCGGGCCGTACGACCCCCGTCGCGCCCGACGGCATGACCTGCGCGCCGACGCCGATCGAGGCGTCCGTGATCAGCGTGACCTCGGCGTTGCCGCCGGTCACGCTCGTGACCTTGCCCACGAGGCCGCCCACCTGATCGCTCTCCGGGTCGCTCCCGGCCGCGATCACGGGCTGGTTCACGCGGACGCCGTCGCTCGAGCCCTTGTCGATCTTGATGCCCGAGTACCAGACGGTCGGCGAGCGGGCGATCACGCGCGCGGTGACCGGCTTCGTCCCCTGCGGGAAGCCCTGCTCGTCCTTCAGGCCCACGAGCCCCTTGAGCTGGTTGGCGTCGCGCTCCGCTGTCTGCGCGCGGGCGAGCTCGCTCCGCAGGCGCTCGACCTCCTGCTTCAGATCCTTGTTCTCCTTCTTGGCGTCGAAGGTGTCGCCCGCCCAGCCGAACAGGTCGCGGACGGGCTTGAGCGCGCGGCTCGCGCCGGTCTCGATCGGGGCGAACGCCTCCTGGGCACCGCGCTGGAACGCGTGGAAAAAGCCGCCGCTGGACTCCCCGAAGTAGGCCGTCAGGATCGCGATCGACAGCGCGACGAACACGGCGAGCGCCACCCGCCGCCTGCGGACCACCTTCCTGTCGTACACGCCTGGCGCTCCTCGCGCGGCGGCCTAGCTACCGCCGTCGAGCCGATCGGGAATTCTTGTTGCTGCGGTGGATCGCCTCGAACTCCTCGAGGCTGCGACCGGAGCCGACCGCCACGCACGTGAGCGGCGACTCGGCGAGGTGGGCCGGCATCTGGGTCTCGTCGCGGAGGCGATCGTCGAGGCCCTGGAGGAGGGCGCCGCCGCCGGCGAGCATGATCCCGCGGTCCATGATGTCCGAGGCGAGCTCCGGAGGCGTTCGGTCGAGTGTCTCCTTGACGGCGTCGATGATCGCCTGGAGCGGCTCCTCGAGCGCCATCCGGACCTCCTCGCTCGTGAGGACGACCGTCTTCGGAAGGCCTGAGACGAGGTCGCGGCCGCGGATCTCGGCCTGCACCTCCTCGGCGAGCGGGAAGGCGGAGCCGATCTCGAGCTTGACCTCCTCGGCGGTCTGCTGCCCGATCATCAGCTTGTACTCGCGCTTGACGTAACTGATGATGGCCTCGTCGAGCTCGTCGCCGCCGATGCGGATCGACTGCGACACGACGATGCCGCCGAGCGAGATCACCGCAACCTCGCTCGTGCCGCCGCCGATGTCGACGACCATGTTGCCGGTGGGCTCGCCCACGGGGA
>DASUYU010000124.1:0-29847 GCA_036377235.1 Thermoleophilaceae bacterium | reverse complement strand
CGTCCGCTCGGGCCCGACGTACTCGAAGCCGTGCCGCTCGTAGAAGCGGATGGCCCACTCCGCGGCCGCCCAGGTGCCCACGAGGATCGGTCGCGTGCCGTGAGCGAGCAGATGCTCCAGCAGCGCGCCGCCGATGCCGCGACCCTGGCTCTCAGGCATCACGTACGCGTGCCGTATGAGGGTCACGTCGCGGACGGGCTGGACGCCCATGACGCCGACCAGCGTCCCGTCCTCCTCGTAGCCCCAGAACTCCACCCCGGCGGCGATCTCCGAGTCGAGCTCCTCGCCCGGCATGTAGGGCTCCTGCCAGCGGTCCTCCGGGATCACCCCGCGGTAGACCTCCGCGGCGGCGTTGACGATCGCGAAGATCGCCTCGCGCTCGTCGTCACGGCATGGCCGGATGCTCACGGCCCGCAGTACTAGCGCCTGACGGCGATCGTGAGCGACGCGCTCGAGCGGTTGCCCGTCGTGTCGGCCGCGCTCCCGCGCACCACGATCCGCGCCCTGGGCGTCCCAAGCAGTGCCCGACGCGCGCGTGCGGTCAGACGTAGGCGCACGCCCCGCGCGCCCTGTGCCGCGAGCTCGACCGTCGTGCGGCCGATCGACGCGCTGCGCAGGCCGAGCCGGCGCGCGAGCGCTCTCGGGAGGACGGCCCTCAGCGTGACCCGCGCTCCCTCGTCGGTCGCGATCCGGAGCGCGAGCCCGCCACGCGCGACCCGGCGGCTTCTCTGCACGGTCCGACCGCCCAGCGTGATCCGCGGCGCGGTGATGTCGGCCGCGCCGCCCGGGGGCGGCGGCTCCGTGCCGTCGCCGGGGCCGGGGCCGCCGTCCGCGGCCGGGCAGCAGAAGCGCACGATCCGGCTGTTGGAGCTGTCCGCAACCCAGATCGCGCCCGATGGATCCACGGTCAGCCCTGACGGCCGGTTCAGCTCACCCTGACCGCCGCCGAGCGCGCCCCATTTCGCGACGAAGGTGCCGTCGGGGCCGAGCTCCACGATGCGGTTGTTGCCGTCGTCTGACACGAAGATGTGACCGCGGGAGTCCAGCGCCAAGCCGTTCGGGTTCTTGAACTGGCCGTCGCCGCTGCCGGCGCTTCCCCACTTGGCGAGGAAGACGCCGCCTGCGGAGAACTTCTCGATGCGGTTGTTCCCGCCGTCCGCCACGTACACGTTGCCCGCGGCGTCGAGGGCAACGTCCCGAGGGGTGTTGAGCTGTCCATCACCGGATCCCTTCGACCCGAACACCGCGAGCGGAGCGCCGGCCGGATCGAGCTTCTGCACGCGGTGGTTGGAGATGTCCGCGACGTACAGGTTCCCGTCGGCGTCGGCCGCGCTTCCTCCCGGGAAGTCGAACTGGCCGAGACCGGAGCCCCCGCTGCCGAACTGATCCAGGAGGCTGCCGGCGCCGTCGTAGAGGCTCACTCGGTTGGGCGCCCCCGGAACGTAGACGCCCTTCGCGGTGGGGGTGACGCTGGCCGCCCCGCCCGACGTGGACCACCTCACGATCGAGTGGCCCAAACCGTCGAGGCGCTGGACATCGCGTCCGCTCCAGTCCGCCACCCACACGTCCCCGGAGGGGATCGCGGTGACGTCAGCCGGGTAGTAGAACTCGCCGGCGCCGGGCGGGGTGCTCACGTTCAGCTGGTGCGCTCCCGCCGGGGTGAACTTCTCGAGGCGGTGGTTGTAGGTGTCGGCGACCCAGACGGAGCCGCCGGTGGCGAGAATCCCGTAGGGGTAGTTGAACTGACCGTCCCCCTGCCCCTGTGTGCCCCAGGTGGCCGCGAACCCCCCGTTCAGGTCGAACTTCGTCACGCGGTGGTTATTGCTGTCCGCCACGTAGACGCCGGTACCGTCGGCGGTGACACCCTTGGGAAAGTCGAGCTGTCCGGCGCCTGAGCCCGAGGAGCCCGTCACGCCGTCGCCGTCCCAGGAGTTGTCCGGGATGCCGCCAGTGTCGAATCGCCATACCGTGCCCGAGCGCGTGGTCACGTACACCTTGCCGGCCTCGACTGCGAGTCCCTCCGGACGCTGGCCACCGGGAATCGCCCACTCCGCCACGCGAGCCCCGTCGAGGTCGAACTTCTGGATGCGCTTGTTGTCGTAGTCGGCCACATAGACGTTCACGCCGTCGGTGGCGATTCCGAGCGGGTAGTTGAGCTGGCCGGAGCCGCTTCCCGCGATGCCTTCGTGGCAGCCGCCGGTGCAGATCTGGTAGGCCGAGCTCCCGTCGGTCACGCCCCAGCCCCAGGCCGACACGAACTTCCCGCTGGTGTCGAACTTCTCGACCCGGTCCTGGGTGTCAGTGACGTAGACCGCCCCGGCGCTCGCGTCCACCGCGATGCCCTCGGGGTTCGAGAGCTCGCCCTCGGCGGTCTTCTCGAGGTCCCACTTGGCCAGGAAGCCGCCACTCGGGTCGAGCTTCTGCACGCGGTAGGTGTCCTCCTCGGCGACGTACAGGTTGCCGCCGGCGTCCGCTGCGATGCCAAGCGGCGCGCGAAACTGGCCGTTGCCGACGTCTCCGAAGGTGTCGACCTCCGTCCAGGGGCAGGAACCCGCACCGGGACAGGGAGCCGCGTTCGCGGCCTCCGCGAAGACGGCTGCGGCGAGGAGCGAGGCGGCGGTGACGAGCAGGCGGGAGGTGGTCCGGCCGGCGAGGAGATGGCTCATGCGCTCAGAATCGAGCCACGGGCCCCTGCTTCATATGGAGGGAGCCGCCTAGTCGGTGTCGGAAAACCGACAGCGCATCAGACCCCAGCGGCCTCGAGCGCCTCTTCCCACGTCGCCACGTACTCGATCCGCACGATCACGCCGTCGCGGAACGTGGTCACCTGGTGGTACAGCTCGTTCTCCATCTCGAGGCCGCTGCCCTTGCCGCGCACGTGGTGGCGCAGCCGCGTCGCCACGCGATCGCCGGCGTCCACGTACTCCTGCGGCCGGAGCTGAAGCTCGTCGAACGTCTCGTCGAGCCCCTCCCAGAAGCGGATTATGCCCGGCGTGCCGATCGCGGAGTCCGCCCGCTGGTGGTCCGGCAGCACCCACTCGACGTCGCGATCGAAATCCTTGACGGCGGCGTCGAAGTCGCGCCGGTTGTAGGCGTCGATGAAGGCCTGCGTGGTCTCGACGTTCTCCTGGGACATGCCCAGCCGCAGTTCTAGCGCTTCGGCGGCAGGGACCGCGCGTACGCCACGCCCCGCTTCACCCACGGCTCGAGCTGACGCTTGGTGCGGACACCCTCGTCGTCCACCCGGAGCCAGCCGTCCATCTGGCGGCCGCGCATCTCGAACGGGCGCGCATGCGGCTTGGCCAGCAGAGCCTCCGTCTCCTCGGGAGCCACGCGCACCATCAGACCGCCCTGCCCGCTGGCGGCCACGGACATGTTCCCGCCGACCAGGAAGGCGAGTCCGCCGAACATCTTCTTCTCGGTCACGCCGGCCTCGCCGGCCATCAGCTCGCGGATGCGGTTGGCGAGATCCTCGTCGTACGCCACGGAAGCAGCGTAGTTCAGCGCCTTGCCGAGATCGCGAGCGAGCCGGTCGAGCGGTTCCCGGCCGAATCGGCCGCGATCGCGCGCACGACGATCCGCACGCGTTCCTGCCGCGACAGGAGACGGCGGGCGCGCGCGCTCAGCCGGAGCCGGATCGTCTTCGCACCGTCGCCGGCGAGACTCGTCGTCCCGCGCCCGATCGACGTCCCGCGCAGGCCGAGGCGGCGCGCCGTGCGCTTCGTGACCACCGCCCGCAGCGTCACGGTCGCGGGCTCGTTCGTCGCGACCCGGAGCGCGAGCCCGCGACGGCGAACCGTGCGAGTCCGCTGCGACGTGCGCCCGCCGAGGGTGATGTGCGGGGACGTGGTGTCCGGAGCGCCGCCTGACCCGCCGCCCGAGCCGGACGGAGGATCGCTCGGCCCCGGCTGCTCGCTCCCACCGATCGCGGGCCCGCCCTTGGCGGCCGGGCAGCAGAAGCGGACGATCCGGTGGTTGTCGTCGTCCGCGACCCACAGCGCACCGTCGGCGTCGATGGTCAGGCCATAGGGGTCCATGAGCTCGCCAGGCCCGTCGCCGACCGCGCCCCACTTCGCTATGAACTTCCCGTTCACGTCGAATTCCTGGATGCGGTTGTTGTGAGCGTCCGACACGAACACGTGGCCCGCGCGATCGACGATGACCGCGGTCGGCCACCTGAGCTGCCCGTCGCCGCTGCCCTCGGTGCCCCACTTGCCGAGGAGGGCGCCCGCCGGGCTGAACTTCTGGATGCGGTTGTTGTAGCCGTCGGCGACGTAGACGTTACCGGCGGCATCGAGCGCCACGTCCTCCGGGATGTGGAACTGGCCGTCGCCGAATCCACTTGACCCGAACGACGCGAGGGGTGTCCCGGTGGGACTGAACTTCTGGACGCGATTGTTGTTCGCCTCCGCGACGTACAGGTTGCCATCAGCGTCAGCGGTCAGCCCCACTGGCGTCCGGAGCTGGCCCAGAGCCGAGCCCGTGGTCCCGAACTGGTCCAGCAGGCCTCCGGTCGCGTCGTACCGGCTCACGTGGTCGCCCCGAAGGGAGACATTGATCCCGCTCGCCGTGACCACGACGCCGAACGGCCCCTCGACCGAGTCCCACTTCGAGAGCGCGGCGCCGGAGTGCTCGAGGTGGTGGAGGCCATACGCCTCGGTCACGTACATGTCTCCGGACGGAGCCCAGGCGACGTCAGCCGGGAAGTAGTAGTCGCCGACGCCGGGCGGGGAGCCCACGGTCGCCTGGTGCACGCCGGCCTGGCTGAACTTCTGGAGGCGGTGGTTATAGGCGTCCGGGACCCACACCGAGCCTCCGGTCGCCACCAGCCCATAGGGCTGGTCGAACTGCCCGGCCCCCGAGCCGGCGGAGCCCCACGAGGCCACCGGCGATCCGCTGGAGTCGAGCTTCTGGACCCGCTCGTTGCCGGTGTCCGACACATACACGCCGGTGCCGTCCACCGCGATCCCCTCCGGTCCCGAGAACTGCCCCGGGCCGCTGCCCGAGGCGCCGGTCACGCCGTCCCCGTCCCACGAGTTGTCGGGCGTGCCGGCGGTGTCGAAGCGCCACACCTTGTCCGCGAGCGTGGTCACGTAGACGTTCCCGCCATGGACCGCGACGTCCAGCGGCCGCTGGCCGCCGGGAACGGTCCATCCGCCGGCCGGATTGCCGGCGAGGTCGTACTTCTGGATGCGGCTGTTCAAGCCATCCGCGACGTACACGTTCACGCCGTCCGTCGCGATGCCGTTGGGGGCCTTGAACTGGCCGGTGCCGCTTCCCGCGAGCCCGGCACGACAGCCGCCGGTGCAGACCTGGTACGCCGCCGAGCCGTCGGATACGCCCCAGCCCCAGGCGGAGACGAACTTGCCGCTCGTGTCGAACTTCTCGACCCTGAGATTCCCGTTGTCCGTGACGTAGACGCCGCCGGCCGGGTCGACCGCGATGTCGTAGGGGTAATCGAGCCTGCCGTCGCCGCTGCCGCCCTCACCCCAGGTCTTGAGGACGGCGCCGTTCGGGTCGAGCTTCTGCACGCGGTGCCGCTCCTCCTCGATCACGTACAGGTTCCCCGACGCGTCGGCGCCGATGCCATATGGGGTGCGGAACTCGCCCGGTCCGACGTCGCCGAACGAGTCGAACTGCGTCCAGGGGCACGGATCGGCGCCCGGACACGAGGCGGCGTTGGCCGCCGGGACGCAGAGGAGGCCTGAGACGAGGAAGACCGCGATGAGGTAGCGCATGCCGCCAGAATCGACGCACGCGCGCTCCGCGGCCATGGGGGCGCGCCGCCCACCTCATGGCGGAAAACCGACGGCTATCAGGCGGGCACGGCGGGCTCGGACGAGGTGTCGCCGGCCGGCGCGTTCGGGCGCAACCAGACGATGTCGCCCTCGGAGAGCTCCAGCTCCTCGGCCTGCGCCTTGGTGGTCTGGACCCAGGTCCGATCGCCGTCGCCGAGGGTCAGCTCCACCCGCACCTCGAAGCCGAGGTGCACGAGGCGGTCGATCATCGCCTCGGCGGCGCCCTCGCCCGGCTCGCGCAGGATGTCCACCTCATGGGGGCGGACCGAGCGGCCGGACAGCTCCGAGATCGGCCCGATGAAGCCCATCACGAACTCGTTCGCCGGCTCCTCGTAGAGCTGCTTCGGCGAGCCGGTCTGCTCGATCTTCCCGTGGTTCAGCACGACGATCTGCTCGGCGACCTCCATCGCCTCCTCCTGGTCGTGCGTCACGAACACGGTCGTCACGTGGACCTCGTCGTGCAGGCGGCGCAGCCAGGCACGGAGCTCCTTCCGCACGGTGGCGTCGAGCGCGCCGAACGGCTCGTCCAGCAGGAGCACGCGCGGCTGCACGGCGAGGGCGCGCGCCAGCGCCATCCGCTGGCGCTGCCCGCCGGACAGCTGCGACGGATAGCGGTGCGCGAAGCCATCGAGGTGCACGAGCCTGAGCAGCTCGTCCACGCGCGCGTCGATCTCGTCCTTTGGGCGCTTGCGGATGGTGAGCCCGAACGCCACGTTCTTGGCAACCGTCATGTGCTTGAACGCGGCGTAGTGCTGGAACACGAACCCCACGTTCCGCTGCTGCGGCGGCTGGCTCGTGGCGTCCTCGCCGCCGATCGAGACCGTCCCGCTGTCCGGCGACTCGAGCCCGGCGATCACGCGCAGCAGTGTGGACTTGCCGCCGCCGCTCGGGCCGAGCAGCGCCGTGAGCGACCCGTCGCGCACCTCGAGCGAGACGTCGTCGAGGGCGGTGTAGTCGCCGAACTGCTTGGTCACGGAGTCGACGACGATGCTCATGTGCGCGCTTCCTTTGGCTTGATCAGGTTCATGGCGAGGAGGGTCACGAGGGCCAGGACGCAGAGCACGACCGAGGTGGCGTAGGCGCCTGTCTCGTTGAAGCGCCGGAACTCGGCCTCCACATGCAGCGTGGCGGTCTCGGTCTGACCCTGAAGCTTGCCAGACACGATGCTCACCGCGCCGAACTCGCCGAGCGCGCGGGCCGTGGTGAGCACCACGCCGTACGCGACGCCCCAGCGGATCGCGGGCAGGGTGATGCGGAAGAAGGTCTGGAACGGGCCGGCGCCGAGCGTTGCCGCGGCCTGCTCCTGCTCGGTGCCGATCTCGCGCAGCACGGGGATGGTCTCGCGCACGACGAACGGCAGCGACACGAACATGGTGGCGAGGATCATGCCCGGCGTGGAGAAGATGATCCGGATGCCCTGCTCCGCGAACCAGTTGCCGACCCAGCCGTCGCGCGTTCCGTAGACAAGCAGCAGCGACAGCCCGACCACCACCGGCGACACCGCGAACGGCAGGTCGATCGCCGCGTTCAGAAGCGCGCGGCCGCGGAAGCGCTGGCGGACGATCACGAGCGCCGCAACCACGCCGAAGATCGTGTTGAGCGGCACCGCCACGGCGACCATGACGAACGTCAGCCAGAAGGCGTGCTGCGCCTCGGGCGTCGTGACCGCGTCCCACGCGGCGCCGATTCCGTCCTGGAAGGCGTTGACGAACACCAGCACCACGGGGATCCCGAGCAGCAGCGCCAGGTAGGCGAGCGCGATGAAGCGGAGCGCGTACTTACTCCTCATGCCTCAGCGCCCTCTTCGAGAAGTATCCGAAGACCAGCAGCACCACCAGCGCGATCACGAGGAGGACCACCGACACGGCCGAGGCCGCGATCGGGTTGTCCGACTCCACCATCGAGAAGATGAACACGGACGCCGCCTGCGTCTTGAACGGGATGTTCCCGGTGATCAGGACGAGCGAGCCGAACTCGCCGACCGCGCGGGCGAACGCGAGTCCCGCGCCGGCGAGGATCGCCGGCGTGAGGTTCGGGAGGATGATGCGCCGGAAGACGGTCAACCGGCTCGCCCCGAGCGACTCCGCCGCCTGCTCCATCTCGCGGTCGAGCTCGAGCAGCACAGGCTGCACCGCCCTCACCACGAACGGAAGCGTCACGAAGAGCAGCGCCATGACCACCGCCGTGCGCGTGAACGCGACGTTGATGCCCACCGGGCTGTCCGGCCCGTAGAACGCGAGCAGCGTGAGGCCGGCGACGATGGTGGGCAACGCGAACGGAAGGTCGATCAGCGAGTTCACGACGCTCTTCCCGGGGAACTCGTCGCGCACCAGCACCCAGGCGATCAGCGTGCCGAACAGCACGTTGATCAGCACGACGACCAGCGACGCGCCAAGCGTCAGCTTCAGCGAGGCGACCGCCTGGGGGCTCGTGACCGCGTTCCAGAAGCTGTCGATCCCGTTCTCGAACGACTTCGAGACCACCGCCGCCAGCGGGATCAGGGCGACGATGCTCAGGTAGCCGATGGCCAGGCCACGGCTGAGGGCCGCCCCCGGGATGGGGACGGCCCTCGACACCACAGGAGGGGCTGCGGTGGCTTGGCTAGCCGGACTCAGTGCTCTTCCCCTGGTCCTGGAAGATCTTCGCCACGATGCCCTTCTCGGGGTCGAAGAACTCCGTGTTGACCTTGTCCCAGCCGCCGAACTTCGTGATGTCGAACAGGTCCTTCGGCGTCGGGAACTTGTCGGCGCCGGGGGTGTCCTTCACGACCGGGCGGTAGCCCTTGCCCACGAAGATCTTCTGGGCGGTCGGCGTGTACAGGAAGTCCACGAAGCTCTGGGCGAGCTTCGCGTCCTTCGCGGTCTTCGTCGCCGCGACCGGGTTCTCGATCAGGATCGTCTGGTCGGGCACGACGTAGTCGAGGTCCTCGCCCTTCTGCTGGGCCAGGATCGCCTCGTTCTCGTAGCCGAGCAGCACGTCGCCCTTGCCGCTCGAGAACGTCGCGAGCGACTCGCGCGCGCTCTTGTCGAGCACGGACACGTTCTTGAACAGGTCGGCGATGTACTGCTCCGCCTCCTGCGGCGACTTGCCCGCCTCGAGCTGAGCGCCGTAGGCGGCCATGATGTTCCACTTCGCGCCGCCCGAGGTGAACGGGTTCGGCTCGAGCACGTCGACCTTGCCGGTCACGAGGTCGTCCCAGCCCTTGATGTTCTTCGGGTTGCCCTTCCGGACCATCAGGACGACGACCGAGTCCGTGACGTTGCCCTTGTACTGGTTCTGGTTCCAGCTCTTGTCGACGATGTCCGCGTCCACGAGCCGGGTCATGTCCGGCTCGAGCGAGAACTCGACGACGTCGGCGGGCAGCCCACCCTCGACGGCGCGCGACTGCTCGCCCGACGCGGCGTATGACTGGCTGAAGCTCACGCCCTTGCCCTCGGGCGTCTTGTTGAAGGCCGGGATCAGCTCCTTGTAGGCCTCCTCCGGGGTGGAGTAGGCGACGAGGGTGAGCTTGCCGCCGGAGCCATCGCCACCGGAGGCGTCGTCGCTCTTCCCGCCGCAGCCGGCGGCGGCCAGCAACGCGACGAGCAGGGCCAGGCCGCTCAGCAAGCGGTTACGAGTCAGAATCATTCTCCACCTTGTCAATCGACTTTACCGGAGGCCGGAAAGTAGCAAAAGGCGATCGGGTTAGTGGAGATTCGTCCGCGGGGGCGGATACGGGATAGGTTGGCCCGATGCCGGGCGGCGCAAGCCCCTTCCCTCCTATCGCGGACTACGGATTCCTCTCCGACTGCCAGACCACCGCGCTCGTGGCCCCCAGCGGCAACGTCGAGTGGATGTGCATCCCGCGGATGGACTCGCCGAGCGTCTTCGGCGCGATCCTCGATCGTGACGCAGGCGGTTTCCGGCTCGGGCCGGCGGATGTGGCGGTGCCCGCCGGCCGCCGGTACCTGCCCGGCACGATGGTGCTGGAGACGAGCTGGGAGACGCCCACCGGCTGGGTCGTGGTGCGGGACGTGCTGTCGATCGGGCCGTGGCACCACGAGCAGGAGCGGTCCGCGACACACCGGCGCTCGCCCACCGACGACGACGCGGAGCACGTCCTCGTCCGCACCGTGAAGTGCGTCCAGGGGTCCGTCGAGATCCACCTCGACTGCGAGCCGGCGTTCGACTACGGCGGGCTCGTGGCGGATTGGGACTACGGAGCGGCCGGCTATCACGAGGCGGTCGCCACGTCCGAGGGCCTGCCCACGACGCTGCGGCTCGTGACCGACATGCGGCTCGGCTTCGAGGGTCCGCGCGCGCGGGGGCGCACCACGCTGCACGCGGGGGACACGGCATTCGCGGCGCTCGGATGGGCCGACACCCCGCTTCCCGCGAGCTACGACGAGGCTGACGAGCGCGTCACGCGCACGGCGCAGCACTGGCAGGAGTGGCTGCAGCACGGCAGGTTCCCCGACCACCGCTGGCGGCCATACCTGCAGCGGAGCGCCCTGACGCTCAAGGGCCTCACGTACTCCCCGACCGGCGCGATGGTGGCGGCCGCCACCACGTCGCTCCCCGAGACCCCGGGCGGAGAGCGGAACTGGGACTACCGCTACAGCTGGATCCGCGACTCGACCTTCATGCTCTGGGGCCTCTACATGCTCGGCTTCGAGTGGGAGGCCAACGATTACTTCTACTTCATCGCCGACGTGGCGGAGGCGGCGGAGACGAGCCTCCAGGTGATGTACGCCGTGGACGGCGCGAGCCGGCTCGACGAGCAGCTGCTCGACCACCTGTCGGGGTACGAGGGCGCGCAGCCGGTCCGCGTCGGCAACGCCGCCTACGACCAGAAGCAGAACGACGTGTGGGGCGTCGTGCTCGACTCCATCTACCTGCACGTGAAGTCGCGGGACCACCTGCCCGAGCGGATGTGGCCGATCCTGAAGCGGCAGGTCGAGGCCGCGCTCGCGGCCTGGCGGGAGCCCGACCGGGGGATCTGGGAGGTCCGCGGCGAGCCGAAGCACTTCACCTCCTCCAAGCTCATGTGCTGGGTCGCGGCCGACCGCGGCGCCCGGCTCGCCCGCCTGCGCGAGGACGAGCGCTCGGCGGAGCGGTGGCAGGCCGCCGCCGAGGAGATCCATGCCGACATCTGCGCGAACGCGGTGGACGAGCGCGGCGTCTTCACGCAGCACTACGAGACCGAGGCGCTGGACGCCTCGCTGCTCCTGATGCCGCTCGTTCGCTTTCTCCCGCCGGGTGACCAGCGGATCAGACGGACCGTGCTGGCGATCGCGGACGAGCTGACGGAGGACGGGATGGTGCTGCGCTACCGCACCGAGGAGACCGACGACGGCCTCTCGGGCGAGGAGGGCACCTTCGCGATCTGCTCGTTCTGGCTCGTGTCCGCCCTGTGCGAGATCGGCGACATCGTCCCCGCGCGCCACCTCCTCGAGAAGCTCCTGTCCTACGCGAGCCCGCTGCTCCTGTACGCGGAGGAGATCGACCCCGGAACGGGCCGCCACCTCGGGAACTTCCCGCAGGCGTTCACCCACCTCGCGCTCATCAACGCCGTGGTCCACGTGATCCGGGCCGAGGACGAGGCGCCCGCAGGCGACGCGGCTCGCATGGGTCGGGCCAGCGGCGTCTTCACGCCGCCGCGGATCGAGCCGCGCTAAGGGCGCGCTACTTCAGGCCGAAGACGAGCAGGACGGCCAGGCCGGAGGCGGCCAGCAGGGCGAATGTCGCCAGGTGCGTCTGCCGCTTCACTCGCGAGTCCACCAGGCGCGCCACCGCCGCGTAGTCCGACCGCGCCTCCGGATCGTCAGCGACGTCCTGGGGCACGAAGCCCGGCGTGGTCTCCTCGATGGCGAACGCCGGGGCGGCAGCGCCGGGTTCGGGCTCCAGCTCGGCCTCGGGAACCGGCTCGAGCACCTCGTTGCTCAGGCGTGTCACCTGCGGCATCGGCATGACGGCCGAGGGCTGGCGCTGCACGTCCTGCGCGGTCCGCAGCTCCAGGACGGTCAGGCCGACCCGGATCTTGTCGCCGGGCCGCACTGCCCTCGGGCCCTCGATCGGCTGATCGTTCACGTACGTGCCGTTCGTGGACCCGAGGTCCTGGACGATGCCGACGTCACCCTGTGCCGACACACGCGCGTGATGCCGCGAGGCCTGCTCGTCGTCCAGCGCGAACGCCGCCTCGCGGCCGATCTCGACCGACCCCACGACCGGCGTCTGGCGCCCGGCGTCCTCTCCCTCGACGATTTCGAGAATTAGATCGGCCATGGCCTCCTACTTGAAGGGCTCCGTGATGTAGTAGACGACGACGCCCACCGTGGTGGCGCCCACCACCAGCATCGAGAACAGCGTCGCGCCGCCGCGCGTGGCGGCGGAGCCCCGGCGACCGCCCTGGGTCTCGGGGGTGAAGGCGGTGGGAGCGTCCGTCGGCACGATCCGCCGGATGGCCGAGGGCGCGAAATCCGGCAGCGGCACGTCACCGCGCCGCGATGGCGCGGCCGCCGGAGCGGCGCTCGGCGCGGGGGCGGCGCTCGCCGCCGAGACCGGCGCGGGGGCGCGCTCGCTGGGCGGTGGCGCGGGCTCCTCGCGGACCGGCTCGGGGGCGCGCGGCTCGGACCGGGGCGCCTCCTCGGTCGGCGGCTCCGCCGAGGGCTCGGGCGCGGGCGCGGCGGGGCGCAGCGTCGTCGCCTGGGCCGCCGGGCTCATCTCGGTCGGGACGTCCGAGAGGCGCGTGGCCTCGGCCGGCGCACGGAGCCGCCACACCGTGGAGCCGATGCGCACCTCGTCGCCGGCGCGAAGCGTCCGCCGCTCGGTGATCTGATCCCCGTTCACGAACGTGCCGTTCGTCGAGCCGAGATCCTCGATCGAGAGCTCTCCCGCCATGATCTGGATGGCGGCGTGCCGGCGCGACACGTCCGGGTCGCTCAGCGTGATGTCGCAATCCTCGCGGCCGATGGTCGTGCCCCCCTCGAGCGGCCGCTCCGTGCCCTGCGCCGGCTCCTGCTCGATGAATGTGAAGTCGCTCATCGCGGCGCCCCGCTGGGAGCCTCCGTCGGCGCCCGCCTGACACCGGACGGCGCCGGCAGCGGCCGGAGCGGCTGCGCGCGCACGCCCGAGACCTCGGTCAGGAGCTTGCCCGGCCCGCGCTGGGCTTCGGCCGCCGACGCCAGCACCGGCAGCGCCACCTGCTCAGGCGGCAGCGACCACTCCACCCGCCGGAACTCGCCCGCCGACTCGATGTAGGTCAGCGAGAGGATCGGCAGCACGACGATCTTGATGATCGCCGCCAGCGCCCAGCACGCCCAGTAGAAGATCGTGGCCTCGAGCACCGAGATGTTCGGGAAGCCCTCCAGCAGCTGGGTGATCGCCAGCAGCAGTCCGTACTCGACGACCGCCAGGACGAACGTCATCCACGGCGGCTGGTACTTGAGCAGCCGCGGGTAGACCACCGTGTCGAGCACCGTCCCCATCAGGAGGTACACCCCGACGAGGACGATCCAGTCGAGGTGTCCGGTCACGAGCGTGAGAATCAGCCCGAGGAGGGCAGGGCCGAGCAGGATCGTCGTGACTCTGGTGTGGATTCGGCCGGTCGGCGTTGGACACATTCCGCGTTACCCCCTACGCGAGCTGCTCGGTTCGGCGAACCCGCCGGATCGCCTTGACGGTGCGCCGCGCGAGATGGACCTGCATCCCGAGGCGCGCCGGGAAGCTCCGGATCTTGATGCCCTCGGCCCGCGCGCAGTCGCCCACGAAGCGGCGCGAGATGTACTTGAGCCCCGCGATCGTGTCTCCGTTCGGCACGACCGTGTTGGCGTTGATCCCGATCATGCAGAGGCGCGAGTCCTCGCGATCGAGCGGCGGGACGCCGCAGTTCGTCTTGAGCACGATCCGCTCCCGGTGCACCGGGACGCCGTAGGACTGCACCATCCTGCGGAGCAGCGGGATCGAGAACGCCGACTTGATGAAGCCGGTCGAGCAGACGATGCCGGTCGCCTCCATGGTGAGGACCTCGTCCGACTTGTACGGCTGGAAGTCGACCGTCAGCCCCGCGGGTCCGGGCCGGATGCCCACCACGTTGCCGATCGCTTCCTCGAAGCGGCCGTCCTTCGTGGCCTGCTTGACCTTGCCGCTCCAGTTCCTGCGCTGCGGAGCGGTGCCGCGGAGCACGTCGCCGAGGAAGTCGATGCGCTGGTCGAACGAGAGGCCCTGGAAGGCGTCGATCCCCGAGCCGTCGAACAGGCAGCGCGGGACGTTCAGGTCCTGGTCGTCCGGATGCGGGTTGCGCCGGACGGCGATGCACTGGGCGCCGGCGTCCACGCAGTTGACCCACTCGTTCACGGCGGCGATGCCGGATCCCACCACGAGATAGCGGCCGCCCTCGTGGTACTCCTTCGGCTCGTAGGCCTGCACCACGCGGTCGCGGATCTCCGGGTTCTCGCGCGCCTCGCCGTACACGCCGGGGAAGCCGAGCGGCCCGTGGCCCACGCCGAGCAGGGCGTGCTTGCAGCGCCCGAGCAGGTTGGCGTCCTCGTCGTAGAGGGAGAAGTGCGCCGGGGGACCCGGCTCGCGCACGATCCACCCCACCTTCACGCCACCGAGCACGCGCTCCGGGTAGCCGAGCTCATGCGCCACGGTGCCCGCCTCGCTCAGGATCTCGGGCACGCCGGGGTTGAACTTGCGGCCGGTCGAGCGGAGCAGCGGCGCGACGCTGCGGCGCGCCCACGCGTCCATCTGCGCGAAGGTCGGCCAGTCGGCCGGGGTGAAGTGCGACTCCGACTCCGAGCGGAGCACCGTCTGGCCCAGATTCCACGCGAACTGCTGGTAGGTCTGGACCGGATTGGTGTTCTCTCCGAAGATGCCGATCTGCTCCGGCCTGAAGCCGAGGTAGATCGCCGTGGTGTATGTGAGGAGCGCTCCGAAGCCGTCTCCGACGACCCCGATCACGACATCCTGGGACGAGCCGTGTCCGTTCCGAGAGGCGATGTAGCCGAAACTATCCCGGACTGTCCTTTGGGGCAAGCCTCCAGCGGCCATTGTCGTAGACGAGCCTCACCGGATCGGACTCGTCGTCGAGCCGGAGAGTCACCTCTCCGGCCGCCGGATCGAAGCTCAGATGGAGCGAAAGGGGAGGCGGGGACGCCTCTGTGGGCGGCTCCGGCATGATCATGTGGGACGAGGAGCGCGTGTCCGCGTCCGGACCGGACGCGGCCGCCGCGGCCGCCGCGGCCGGGACGCTGACCTGCACGACGAGCGTCGTGGCGCCCACCTGGATCCTGTCGCCCGGCGAGAGCAGCTCGGGCTTCGAGATCCGGCGTCCGTTGACGAAGGTGCCGTTGGTCGAGCCGAGGTCCTCGATGATGAACGTGCCGTTCGACCGCGCAATGCGGGCGTGGTGCCTGGAGATCTCGGCGTCCTGCCCGAGCTGTCCCTCCTCCGGCGCCTGCCGTCCGATCACGAACTCCTCGCGGACCTGGATCTCGCTGCCCTCCGCGTTGCCGGCCGTGACGCGCAGCCGCAGGCAGTCGGACGACACCGGCGCGGCGTCCGGCGCGGGCGGAGGCCCCGCCTCCACCTCCTCCTCGTCCATCGGCAGCACCGCGCGGGCCGCCGCGATCAGCTCGCCGCAGCTGTCGTAGCGCTCCTCCGGCTTCTTCGCCAGCGCCTTGTCGAGCACGGCGTCGACGCCGGCCGGGAGATCGGGGCGCACCTGCGAGATCTTCGGCGGCGCGTCCTGGATGTGCGCGTAGAGCACCTGCTCCTCCCGCGGGCGCATGAACGGCGGGTCTCCCGCCAGGCATTCATAAAGAACGCAGCCGAGCGAATACACGTCGACCCGATGGTCGAGGTCGCGGTCGGCGAGGATCTGCTCGGGAGCCACGTAGTGGCACGTGCCGACGAAGAAGCCCGCGTTCGTGAGCGGGCTGCTGTCCTGGCTGGGGTGCTTGCTGAGGCCGAAGTCGGTGAGCCAGCACCGCGGCGCGCCGGTCCCCTCGTCGTCGTTCACGAGGATGTTCGCCGGCTTCACGTCCCGGTGGAAGATGCCCGCGCTGTGCACCGCGTCGAGCGCGCTCGCCACCTGACCGAGGATCTCGATGGCCCGCCCGGTCGCGATCCGGCCGGCCGCGAGCTCGACGGTGAGGTCGTGGCCCGGGACGTACTCCATCGCCATGAACTCCACGCCGTCCGCCTCGCCGAACTCGATCACGCGGGTGATGTTCGGGTGGTTCAGGGAGCTCGCGTACTGCGACTCGCGTTCGAACCGGCGCCGGAACTCCTGGTCCTGGGCGAGCTCCGCCTGGAGGATCTTCAGCGCCACGAGCTGGCCGGTACCGGCTTGCTCCGCGAGGAACACGGTTCCCATGCCACCCTCGCCCAGCCGGTCCTTTACGGCGTAGCCGCCGATCTCGCCACCGACCTCCACTCGTGCGTGCACGTCCCGGTTTCTAGCAGCCGCGGGCTCCCACGCCGCACTTGCGCCGCGCGACGGGCCGTGTTCAGATAGGCACGCGTGGCCTCGAACCGCCGCACGCTCGTCGCCATCTACGTCGTCATGGCCATAGCCGTGACGATCGTCGCGGCGGTGGTGTTCAGCGCGGGTCAGGACCGCCACGCCGAGAAGCCGATCGCGGGCGGCTACGACCTGGCGAAGCCGGATCCCTGCCTCGGAGCGAGCTTCGACCTCCGCCAGTCGGGCGAGTTCGTGAACGCCGAGAACGCGGACGGCTCGCTCGGAGGCAGCCTCCGCGTCGACGAGGGCCGGCTGACCGGCGACGTGAGCTGCGTGAGCGGCGGGTCCGAGCCGATCGACGCGAAGGGCGGCGACCGGGCGCTCAAGGGCACGATCGGAGGCCGGCCGCTCGACGCCGCGCTGACCCGCGACCCGCCGCCGCCCGGCCCCCGGCCGCGCGCGCCCGACTCGATCGCCGGCGACTACGTCCTGAAGCCGCGCTCGGCGTGCCTCGGCGCGAAGATGTCGATCGAGGGCTCCGGGTCGGAATACGAGCTCGTGCGGAGCGGAACGTCCCTCGGGAACGTGACCTACGAGAAGGGCGCGATCACGGGCGAGGCGAACTGCGCCGACGGCTCGAAGGCGCCCATCATGGGCAAGGCGGCCGACCGCACCCTCACGCTCACGGTCGGCGAAGCCCAGGTGAGCGCGGAGAAGCAGCGCGATGCGGGCAACCGCTTCGCCGCCTTCTTCATCGCCGTGACCGTGGTCATGCTGCTCGCCCGGCTGTTCGGAAACCTGGCCGTGCGGATCAAGCAGCCGCGCGTGATGGGCGAGGTGCTGGCCGGGATCGTGCTGGGGCCGACCATCGTCGGTGCCTTCCTGCCGGACGTCGAGACGGCGCTCTTCCCGAGCGACATCATCCCGTTCATAGGCGTGGTCGCCCAGCTCGGGCTGATCTTCTACATGTTCCTCGTCGGGCTGGAGGTGGACCTCAGCCAGATCCGCGGGCGGGTGGGCCAGGTGGCCGCGATCTCCAACGTCAGCGTGGCGCTCCCCATGATGCTCGGCATCGCCGTGGCGCTGCCGGTCTACGAGCTGGTCGGGCCGGACAAGAAGTTCGTCGCGTTCGCGCTCTTCATGGGCGTCTCCATGTCGATCACCGCCTTCCCGGTGCTCGCGCGCATCTTGGTCGAGCGGCGGATGCTCAAGCGGCCCGTCGGCGTGCTCACGCTCGCCTGCGCGGCCGTGGACGACGTGACGGCGTGGTTCCTGATCGCGCTCGCGTCCGCCGTGGCGGCCGCGGGCTCGGGCACGGAGGTCGTGGAGACGATCGCGCTCGCGGTCGTCTTCGTCGTCGTGATGGGATTCGCCATCCGGCCGCTTCTGGCCCGGGCCTCGACCGCGTTCGACGAGGCGGGCCGCGTGCCGGGCGGCTGGGTCGCGGCGATCTTCGCCGGCGTTCTCCTCTCCGCGTACGTGACGGAGCAGATCGGCATCGCGCTGATCTTCGGCGCGTTCGTCATGGGCCTCGTCATGCCCCGCCACGCCGGGCTGACGGAGGACGTGACGCACCGCATCGAGGACTTCGTCATGACGCTCCTCTTGCCGCTGTTCTTCGCGTACACCGGCCTCAGGACCAACGTCGGCCTGCTCGACCGCCCCGAGCTGTGGCTCCTGACGCTCCTGCTGCTCGCCCTCGCGGTGATCGGGAAGCTGTTCGGGGCGACCATCGCGGCCCGCCTCACCGGCTTCGACTGGCGACGGGCGACGGTGATCGGCACGCTGATGAACACGCGCGGCCTGACCGAGCTGATCGTGCTGAACCTGGCGCTCGAGCTCGGCGTGATCTCGGAAGCGCTGTTCGCGATGCTCGTCCTGATGGCGATCATCACGACGTTCATGGCGGGTCCGGCGCTCAGGCTGCTCGACCCGGACAACGAGCTGGGCGCGCCGGTCGAGGAGGAGCTCGAGGAGGCGCGCGAGCAGTCGGTGGAGGAGTTCCCCGCGCTCACCGTGCCGGACGAGTCGATCCTGGTGGCGCCGCAGTCCGACGGCGCGTTCCCGCAGCTGCTCGCGCTGGCGAAACCGCTGGCGCGCTCGGAGCCGCCACGCGAGCTGATCCTGGCCAAGCTGGTCCGGCCCCCGCGAGGCGCGGCCGCTCGCGGCGGGCTCCAGACGGAGAACCGGCTCCTGCGGGAGGCGACCGACGAGATGGCCGCCGCGCGGCGCGAGCTCGTCGAGGAGGCGATCGCAGCGCGCTCCGTGGCGTTCGTGTCCGTCGACCCGGGCGCCGACCTCGCCCGGCTCGCTCGCTCGGAGGAGATCGCGCTGGTGCTGATGGACGGCCGCCGTCCGCTGCTGGGCGAGGGCGTGCCGCGCGGCGACGTGGGCACGGTGCTCCGCGACGCGCCGGCCGACGTCGCGGTCCTGGTCGCGCGCGACGGGCAGGACGTGCTGCCCTCGTCCGAGGCCGGCGTGCTGGTGCCCTTCGGCGGCGTGGAGCACGACTGGGCCGCCCTGGAGCTGGGCGCCTGGATAGCCGCGGCCACGGGAGCGCCGCTCAACCTGCTCGGCGCGGCCGGCCAGACCGAGGACCGGGCCAAGGTGTCCCGGCTGCTCGGCGACGCGAGCCTCCTCGTTCAGCAGTACGGCGGCATCTCCGCGCAGCCGCTCGTGGCCGAGGGCGGCCGTGAGGGCATCATCGAGGCCGCCGCCGGCGCGGGCCTGCTCGTAGTGGGCCTCTCCGACCGCTGGCGCGACGAGGGCCTCGGCCCCACGCGGTCCGAGATCGCCCGCGCCGCGCCCGCGCCCGTGCTGTTCGTGCGGCGCGGCACGCGCACCGGTGCGCTGGCGCCGCGCGAGGACGTGACCCGCTTCAGCTGGTCCGCCGCCGGAATGGGCTCGCGCGTGCGCCCGGGCGAGCCGCTCGCCTGATGTCGATAGAGGCGGTTACGGCCGCGGTCGGCGAGGAATCCGTCGACTTCGCAGGCATGAGCTCGCCGGACGGCGCGGTCACGCTGCTCGTGGCCGAGGCCGAGGACGAGGGCGCCGTGCGCTCGCCGGCGCTCGAGCGGATCGTCGGGCAGCACGACGGACAGGTCGTGAAGAGCGCCGGCCCGGCCTCCATGTGCTGCTTCGCGAGCGCCCACGCCGGCCTCAGGTGCGCGGTCGAGCTGCAGCGCGAGCTCTCGCCACGACCGCTGCGGGTGGGTCTGCACTGCGGATTCGTGATGGCGGCGGAGAGCGACTTCTACGGCCGCAACGTGGTGCTGGTGGCGAGGATCGCCGACCACGCGGAGCCGGGCGAGGTCCTCGTGTCGGAGCCGCTAAGGGAGTACACGGCGAGCGACCCGACCTTCGAGTTCGAGCCGCGCGGCGAGCACTACTTCAAGGGGCTCCACGGCGAGCACCCCGTGTTCGCGGTCGCCTGGTCCTAGGCGCCGCGCGCCGACGCGAGCGCGGCGGCGAAGGCCGACGCCGACGCCGGCCGCTCGGCGGGGTCCTTGGCGAGCGCGCGGCGCAGCTCGCTCGCGAACGCCTGCGGCAGGTCCGGCCGGCCCTCCGTCACATCCGGCGGCTCGTCCTGGAGATGCGCCCACAGCGCGCGCATCCCCTGGCGATCGGCGAACGGCGGCTTGCCGGTGACGCACTCGAACATCACGCATCCCAGCGCGTAGACGTCGGTCGCCGCGCTGATCTCCTCCGCCCGGATCTGCTCCGGAGCCATGTAGTCGAGCGAGCCCAGGGTCTGGCCCGGGCGCGTCAGGAGGCTCCCCTGGCTGTCCTTCGCAAGCCCGAAGTCGGTGATGTAGGCGGTCTCCCCCTCGTCGAGCAGGATGTTCGCCGGCTTCACGTCGCGGTGGAACAGCCCGGTCGCGTGGAGCGCGTCGAGCCCGCTCGCCACCTCGGAGCAGACCCGCAGGGAAAAGTCCACGTCGAGCGCCCCGTCCCGCTCGAGCCTGTCGTCGAGCGAGCCGCCGCGGATCAGCCGCTGCGCCAGGTACGGAGTGCCCTCGTGCTCCCCGGAGTCGAGCACAGGGACCACGTGCGGATGCTCGAGCCGCTCGGCCATGCTCGCCTCCCGCTCGAACCGCTTGCGGAACACGGCGTCATGCGCGAGGTCGGACTTGACGAGCTTGAGCGCGACCTCCTGCCCGTCGCTGGAGCGCGCCCGGTAGACCCGGCCCATGCCGCCCTCCGCGATCAGCGACTCGACCTGCCAGGAGCCGATGCGCTGTCCGACCACGTCGTTTTCGGAGGTTCCTTGCAAGCTAACGCAACTCGTGTTCAACTATCCCAGATGGGCTCGCGGGCAGCAGGTTGGGCGGTCGCGGCGCTGCTTGCGCTGCCTGGGACGGCGCTCGGGCAGGCTGCGCCGATAAACGACAACTACCTCGACTCGCTGCGCCTGAACGACCCCGGCTCACGCCTGGAGCGTAGAGACACGCTGCGCGACGTCCGCGACACGACGAACGCCACCGTCCAGTCGGACGTGTTCAGCCCGCCGCAGAGCGGCGGGCCGCCGGAGCGGACGGACTGCAACGGCACCAGCAGCTTCGGCAAGACCGTCTGGTACGACTTCTATCCGGACGTGAACGGCCTCACCCGCCTGCGCGCGTCGGGCTTCGACACCGTCCTCAGCGTCGTGCCGTTCAATCGCCGCACCGCGCGTCCCAGCTTCGGCACCGCGCTCTGCAGCAACGTCTCCAACAGCACGACCGAGGAGTACCTCGTCGAGGTCGAGAAGGGCAAGTCGTACACGGTCCAGATCGGGGGCGTGAACGGCGCGGGCGGGTCGCTCGAGTTCCTCTTCGACTTCCTGGCCGACACGGACGCGGACGGGGTGCTCGACACCGTCGACCGTTGCGACCGCATCCCCGGCCCGGCCGGCAACAACGGCTGCCCGCGCCACCTCCGGGTGAACACGCTTCTACGCGTTCGCCCGACGGCCGACGGCATCGAGATCGACGCGCTCGCCGTCACGGCCAAGCGCGGCTCGCGCGTGGTCGTGACCTGCAGCGCCGGCTGCCGCAGGCAGTCGAAGCGCGCGCACAGCACCGTGAGGTTCCCCGCCCTCCATGGCGTCGGCCTGCGTGCCGGAGCGAAGCTCGACATACGCGTGACCCGGAGCGGCTACTTCGGCGAGTTCGTGCGGTACAAGATCCTGGCGGGCAACATCCGCAAGATCGAGCGCTGCATGAACCCGGGCTCGCGCAAGCTGCGGAGGAGCTGCGGATGAGCACGGGCGTCGCCACCGGCGGGAGCGGCGAGGTCCGCGCGCCCCGCGTCGCCTTGATCGCGCTCGTGGTCGTGGCCGTAGGGTTCGGCGTGGCGTTCGGGATCGCATCCGTCACGAAGAGCGACTCGAGCGGGACCGAGGCCCCCCAGGCCACTCCCGCCGAGCCCTCGTCCGCGTCGCCGAAGGTGCCGGCAGCGCCGCCCTCCACGGCGCTCCCGCCGCTGAAGGAGCCACCCGCGCCGCAGGGCGGGGGCTCGGCCGCGCCCGCTCCGTCGGCCCCGGCGCCCGCGCCTGCGCCGGCGCCCGCCCCCGCGCCGCCCAGCGGCGATGGCGGGCCCATCATCGAGGGCTGATTGCTCTCGCCGGGCACCATCGTCTCCGGCTACCGGGTCGACGGCATCCTGGGCGAGGGCGGGATGGGGATCGTCTACCGGGCGACCCAGCTCTCGCTGAGCCGCACGGTCGCGCTGAAGATCCTCGCGACGGAGCTGAGCCAGGACACGGCCTTCCGCGAGCGCTTCCGTCGCGAGGGCCTCCTCCAGGCCGCGATCGACCACGAGCACATCGTCACCGTCTACGAGGCGGGTGAGACCGAGCACGGGCTGTTCCTCGCGATGCGGCTCATCCGCGGGCCCACCCTGAAGGACATGATCCTGAGCGGCGAGCTCGACCCGGCCCGGACGCTGCGGATCCTCGGCCAGGTGGCCGGAGCGCTCGACACCGCTCACGACGTGGGGCTCACGCACCGCGACATCAAGCCCCAGAACATCCTCATCGGAGCCAACGATCACACCTATCTGGCGGACTTCGGGCTGACTCAGGCATCCGACGAGGTGAGCCTCACCGAGACCGGCCAGTTCATCGGCACGATCGACTACGTGGCCCCGGAGCAGATCCAGGGCCAGGGCGCCACGGCGCGAAGCGACGTCTACTCGCTGGCCGCGGTGCTCTACGAGGCGCTCACCGGGGACGTGCCGTTCCTGCGTCAGAACGAGCCGGCCGTGCTCTACGCCCACATCTCAGAGCCGCCGCCGCGCGTGACGGAGCGGCGGCCGGAGCTTCCGCGGGAGATCGACGCCGTGATCGCCCGCGGAATGGCGAAGTCGCCCGAGGACCGGTACGCGTCGGCCGGCGAGCTGGTCGCGGACGCGCGGACCGCCTTCGGCGACCGGCCCGCGGCCGAGACGACCGCCCGCCCCACCGCACCGCGCACGCCGGGCGCTCCGGGCGAGGTCATCCCGGCCGGCGAGCGGACCGTCACGCGCCGGGCCCAGCCGGTCGGCTCTCCCGGCGCGGCCACCACCATGCGCGGAGCTCCCGCGCCCGCCGCCGCGACCGTGGCGGCCGGCGCCGCCGCGGCTCCGGCAGCCGCGACGGCCCCGGCGGCCGCCGCTCCCGCGGCCGCGCCGGCAGCGGCGCCGCGGCGGCGCGGGCTGTCGGGCGCCGCGATCGCGCTCCTGGCCGTACTGGGTCTGGCCGCCGCCGCGGCGGGATACGTGCTCGGCAGCGGCGGGGGCGACGACTCGGGCAGCGCGAGCGAGCCGCTCGCCAACTCGGCTTCGGCGGGCACAGTGGGGCTGTCGTTCCCGGCCGGCTGGAAGCGCGTCTCGGAGCCTCCGGACATCCCCGGCGCCCGGTTCAGCGAGCCCGTCGTGCTGGCGCCCGCGAGCGGCCGGGCGCGGCTTGCGGCGGGACAGGTGGCGGCAACCGGGCCCGCGCTGCTACCCGCCGGGCTCCTGGCCCGGCTACCGGGCGGAGCGCCCGAGGGCGAGCCCGTACACCTGGGCCGCCTGGAGGCGCTGCGCTACAAGAACCTGAAGCCGCGCGGGCTGGACGGGAGCCTTCAGCTCTACGCGGTGCCGACCACGCGCGGCGTCGCGACGGTGGCCTGCACGACCCCGGCGGGGGCCGGGGCGGCGGACTTCCTGACGAACTGCGAGAGCGTGGCGACCAGCCTCCAGCTGAGCGGCGCGAAGCCCTACGCCCTTGGGCCCGACCCGGCGTACGCGCGGACGCTCAGCACCACCCTCGGGAAGCTCGACCGCGCGTCCCGCCCCGCCGCCGCGCGCCTGCGCCGCGCCGACACGCCGGCCGCCCAGGCGGCCGCGGCGCACGCGCTCGAGCGCCTGAACCTCGCCGCCTCGCGTGCGCTCGCCCGGGCGCGGGTGAGCCCCGCCGACGCCGGCGCCAACCGGGCGGTGAGCGGCGCGCTCGAGGCGATCTCGCTCGCGTACCTTCGCGCCGGCGACGCCGCGAAGGCGAACGACTCGGGCGCGTACGCCGCGGCCGGGAAGGCGCTTCGCGCGGAACAGGCGCGGCTGAGGCGGGCGCTAGCCGGCCTCGAGCGGCTCGGCTACTCCGTCTCGTAGCTTCGGCCGGGCATCCGGCAGCGACCACAGCGTCACCTTCGCCGTCCGGCCGCGCACCTCGAACTCGCCCACTCGCACGAGGTCGTCGACCGGCTCCTTGAGGCGCTCGCGCGTGGCGTCCGCCAGGAAGAGCTGGTGCGGGGTGCCCTTCGTCATGCCCTCGATGCGCGAGGCGGTGTTCGTGGTGTCGCCGATCGCCGTGTACTCGAGGCGCCGTTCCGATCCCACGTTCCCCGACATCACGTTCCCGCTGTTCAGGCCGATCCCCATCCGGAAGCCCTCGCCCAGCCCCTCAGAGCCGATCCACTCGTTGAACGCCGGCAGGCGCTCCCAGAGCATCTCACGCGCCGCCCGCAGCGCGCGGTCGGCGTGATCGTCCTGCTCGATCGGCGCGCCGAAGACGGCCATGATGCCGTCGCCCATGTAGGCCACCAGCGTGCCGCCGTGGTTCAGGATCGTGTCGCTCATCCCGCTCAGGTAGTGGTTCAGCACGTCGATCACGCGCTCCGGCGGCAACGCCTCCGCGAAGCTCGTGAAACCGCGGAGGTCCGTGAACATGACCGTGCCGTCCCGCTGGACGCCGCCGATCCGGATCCCCTCGTCGGTGCGGGCGAGCACGTCGTCGACCACGTTCTCGGGCACGAAGCGGGCGAACAGGTCGCGCACCCGCTCACGCTCGAAGGCGGTGGTCACGTAGTGCACCGCGAGCGCGCCCACGGTGGTGACCGCGAGCGCGCCGAGCGGATAGACGAAGGCCAGGACCGTGCCGTTGTTGAAGGCGAGCTGGACGGCCACCACGAATACCGCCGCGCCGACGAGGGCCACGGCGATCGCCGGGAGCGGGGACAGCCGGGTGCTCGCCACAGGCGCGAGCATCCCGAGCACCACGATCAGGAGGATCTCCAGCCACGTGGGCGCCGATTGCAGGGGCAGTCCCCGCCGCACGGTGTCGAGCGCATTCGCCTGGATCTCGGCGCCCGCCATCAGCTCGTCTCCGCCGGTCGTCGAGGTCGGGTGGACGTCCTGCAGGGACGGCGCGGACGGGCCGATCACCACGATCTTGTCCTTGAACGTCCCGGGCGGGGTCTTCCCCTCGACCGCCTTCGAGAACGAGATGTGCCTGATCGTGCCCGGCGGCCCGTAGTAGTCGATCCAGGCGGTGTGGTTGTCCTCGTCGAAGCGGTCGTCGCTCACCGGCTTCCCGGTCGCCACCTCGGTCCCGACAACCCCCAGCGACTTCAGCCCCTGGACGCTGTAGGGCACGCGCCGCTCGACGCCTCCGGGGTCCGGCAAGAGCACTCCGTTGGCCGGACGTGCCCCCACCTCCTTGAGCACCGCGTCGCCGCCCAGGATCTTCGTCTGGCCGCGCCGGTTCACCTCGGTGGTGGCGAGCACCGTCTTACCGTGAGCCTTGTCGAGCGCCTGGAGCAGCGCGAACTCGTCGTTGAACGGCGTGCGCTCCGTGAACTGGACGTCGTAGACGATCGCGCGCGGGTCGTCGGCGGCGATGTGCTTCACGGCCTCGCCGTGGACACGCCGCTTGAAGGGCCACCGCCGGTCCAGGTCCTGGAAGGTCACGTCGTCCACCTGGACGACGATCAGGTCCTTGGGCGGCGTGCGCTCGCCCCGGATCTCGAAGCGGGTGTCGACCGTGTCCAGCTCGAGGTCCCTGAACGCCTCGGTCACGTAAGCCACCACCCACAGGCCGCTCAGGATCGCCCCAAGACCGAGGAACATCGCGACTCGCAGCTGGCGGCGCGACCGGCGCATCAGTCGCCGGCGAGGAGGGCGATCAGGAACAGCGCGAGGATGTGGAAGGTCTGGTCCGCGGCGGCGGCCACGCTCGGATTCGCCCGCGCGTCGGTGTGCTTCACCCGGAGCATGTACGCGGCCAGGAGCCGGCCGTCGTCCTGGACCATGTGCGGGAACGCGATCAGGGCGCCCACGCCGATCGCCCACGCCCCGATGTCGTCGGCCAGCCAGACGAGCGCGGGCACGAACGCCAGCGTGTACGTGGCGATGTGCGACACGAGCGCGCGGCGCGACACCGGGTCCGGGCCGAGGCCGCCGCGCTTGTGCAGGGCCTGCCAATCGGTCTGGAGCAGATAGTCGCCCACGAGATGGCAGACCACGAAGGCCGCGAACACCTCGACCCAAGGCATGGCGCGAGCCTACACTCCGGGGTACCCTGAGTACCTGGGTGGACGCTGACTCGCAGATCACACCTGGCCTGACGCTGGCCGGCCGCTACACGGTGCTCGAGCCCATCTCCGCGGGAGCGATGGGGGCGGTCTTCCGCGCCCACGACTCCGAGCACGGGAACGACGTGGCGCTCAAGCACCTGACGGACACGCGCCACGCCGCCCGCTTCGACATCGAGGCGCGGCTGCTCTCCCAGCTCCGCCATCCGCGCGTGGTCCGCGTGCTCGACCACTTCGACGAGCCCACCGGCCGCTACATCGTGATGGAGCTCGTGGAGGGAGAGGACCTCGGCGCGATCCTCAAGCAGCGCGGCACCCCCGGCCTGCCGCTGAGCGAGGTGCTCGACTACGTACGGGACGCCTGCGAGGCGCTCCAGTACGTGCACGAGCAGCAGGTGGTGCACCGCGACGTGAAGCCGCAGAACCTCATCGACAGCCGCCACGGGGTCGTGCTCGTGGACTTCGGTGTGGCGCGCGAGATCGCAGAGGAGGATGCGGGCGGCACGGTCGGGATCGGCACGCCGCGGTTCATGGCGCCGGAGGTGTTCGCGGGCGGCACGATCTCGCCGCGAAGCGACGTCTTCGGCCTTGCCGCGACCCTCTGGACGCTCATCACCGGCAAGCCGCCGGTCTACGCGGACCCCACCCGCCTCACGGACATCTGCCCCGAGATGTCGCCGTCGCTCGAGAGAACCATCAAGGCGGGCCTGGAGATGGTCCCGGAACGCCGGGTCGCCTCGATCAGCGCGTTCGCCAAGGCGCTGGGAGCGCCGCTCCGGCCCACCCGCGGCCGCTCGCTCGCGCTGTCGGTGGACAGCCCGGATGCTCCGCGCACCATGATGGAGGCGGTTGTCCGCACCGCGGCCGGCGTGTTCGAGGCGGCGGCCTCGTCCATAGCGCTCACCGACGCCACGACCGGCGAGCTCGTCTACCAGTCCGCGTGGGGCGCGGGCGCCCGCGAGATCGTGGGCGTGCGGCTCCCCCCGGGCGCCGGGATCTCCGGCGACGTCGTGGCGAGGGGCGAGGGCCAGGCGGTGCGCGACTGCCGCAGCGACCCGCGGTTCGCCGCCCAGATCGCCGCCGGCACGGGATACGTGCCGCGCACGATGGTGGTTGTGCCGCTCATGCGCGGCGGCGCTCCGATCGGCGTCCTGTCGGTGCTGGACCGCCGTGACGGCGGCTTCTACAGCTCGCCCGACCTCGAGCGCGCCACGATGTTCGCCGAGCTGGCGGTGACCGCGCTCGACGTGAACCCGGACGTCTTCACGAGCCTGGGCGAAGCCGAGCTGTCCTAGCCGGCGTCCCGCCGGCTAGCGGACCGAGGCCTTCGCCAGGTAGCTCTTGCCCTTGGTGAGGGTGATGTTCTTCCTGCGCTTGAAGTCGCGGACGATGACCTTCCCGCGCTTCACGGTCGTGAGCGTGCCGTCACAGCGGTCGGTCACGTCCCAGATCGTGCCGCGAACGGTGGCCGAGCTGTTGCGCCCGCTGGTCCGGAACCGCCCCTGCGCGTTCGCGCGCAGCCGCCTGATCCGCCGGCGGCTCAGCGAGGCGCTGGCGCTCTTCCCGCGGCCGGCCCTGCCGCACCGCGAGAAGCTCGACCCCTTGAGGATGAGGTCGGTGAGGCCGCGGGTCCGCTTCTTCTTCGACTGCCGCACCTGGAAGAGGCCCTGGAGGAACTTGCCCGACTGGCGCCTGCCGGCGCGGTTCGTGGCGCTCTGCAGGCGGACCGTGCCCTTTCTCGTGTCGAGGAACGAGCCCACCGGGATCTGCTCGGCCTCGCTGAGCGGCACGAAGTGGATGCCCTTCTGACTCGCCTTGCCGCCCGCGCGCGCAGCCGCGCCGCCCGGCACGCCCAGAAGCACCGTGCCGGCGACCTCCTGGACGTTCACCGAGACGCCCTGCTGCGGGGCGGGCAGATCCTGGAGCGTCGCGGGGTGGATGGTCCAGGTTCGGGTGGCCGGCGTGGGATCGGGGTTGCCGGTCTGGTCATACGCCTGCACCGAGAACGTGTGCGAGCCGTTCGACAGGTCCGTGTACTGCTGCGGCGAGGCGCATGCCGTCACGTCGCCGTCGAGCGTGCACTGGAAGAAGGAGGCCGGCTCGGAGGCGGTGAACGTGAAGGTGGCGTCCTTGCTTGCGGTGCTGTCCGGCGGCCCGTCGGTGATGATCGTGTCGGGCGCCACGTCGACGGATGCGAAGTCCGGCCCGCAGAACGTGCCCGAGCTCGTGTTCCCGAACCAGGCGATCGCGGCGCCCGTGTTCGCGGCGGGAAGCGCGCCAGTCGTGCCGACGGGCAGCGTCACGAGGTTCGGCTCGATCTCGGGGCTCTTGATGCTGACGTTCTGCGGGTTCTGGAGGATCTGCCAGAAGGGGCCGCCCGGTCCGCTCGCGCCGTCGAAGGTCCAGCCGGGCGCGCCGTTGTCGAAGTTCTCCGAGATCGGGCTCGTGGCCTGCGCGACGGACAGGCTGTCGATGCCGACGCCGCGGAAGCCCTGGTAGGTCGCGTCGCCGGTGTCGAACAGGAACCGGATCTGCACGTCCTGACCCTGGGTTTCGACCTGCGGCAGCGTGAACGAGAACGCCTGGAAGCTCGGTGGGACGTTCGTGCCCTGGTTCGAGTAGGGCACGTCCGGGGAGCCGGACTGCGCCGGCGTGGCCTGGTCGATCAGATTGCCGAAGGTGATCCAGTTACGCGGCTCCCCGGGATTCGGGGTGAGGCTGTACTGGAGCTGCGTCTGGTCGAAGGCCGAGGGAGCGACGCTCTCGATCTCGAACCAGCCCTGGAAGTCGACCGAGGTCGTGCCGTCGGGATTCGTGTGGAAGGTGGGCGACGTGAGCGCGCCCGAATACGCCTGCGGCGACGTGCAGCCGTTCTTCGGAGTCTGGTCGACCGCCTGCGCAAGCGTGGTGGCGGTGAGAACCGCCACCAGACATGTCAGCGCGCCGAAAAGCCACTTGGCTCGCGAGCCCATCCGGGTCTACTCTGGAACTGAATTGGGTCCCTGTCAAATCCGATGACGCGGCTCCGGGATCTGATCGCGGTCGCCGCCGTCGCCGCCGTGCCGGCCGGCTGCGGCGACGATCCGGCTCCGGTATCGGATCCGGTACCGGCCGAGCGCGATGCCACGACCGAGCCGAGCGACCCCGGGAGCGCCACCGAGCCTGCCCCGCGCGGCCCGCTCGTCAAGCTGCGCGACTCCCAGTTCGGCCCGGTGATCTTCAACGGGCGCGACCAGGCCGCCTACACCTTCACGCGCGACGGGAGGCGGAGCCGCTGCTACGGCGACTGCGCCGAGGCATGGCCGCCGTTCTTCGCCGGCGGCAGGCCGCGCGCGGGGCCGGGCATCAAACCCGAGCTCCTCGGAACGGTGCGTCGCGATGACGGCCGCCGCCAGGTCACTTACGCCGGGCAGCCGCTCTACTTCTACGAGCACGACCCGAAGGGCGAGGTGCTCTGCAACGACATCGCCGAGTTCGGCGGCACCTGGTTCGCCGTGACGGCAGAGGGCAAGCCCCCCGCCTAGCCGTCCCGCACGAGGAGCCGGTAGCCGAGGTCGAGCTCCTGGAGCTCGAGCAGGTCGGCGTGATTCCGCTCCCATGCGCCCGACTCCAGGTCTCGCCGCAGGCGTGCGAGTCCAGTGTCCACGGAAGCCGGCTCCATCAGCGCGAACACCGATATGCCCGCGCGTACCTGCGGGTCCAGGTACGCGTGGGGGCGCCGCCAGTAGGCGTGCAGGAACCCGTCCACGCAGTCGTGGGGAATCGGCACCGGCTCGATCCGCGCGCCGCCGAG
>DASUYU010000123.1:0-2248 GCA_036377235.1 Thermoleophilaceae bacterium | reverse complement strand
AGCTGCTGCGGGAGTTCGCGGCGAGCGAGCCGCGGACGGACTCGCCGCGCTCCGTCGTGCTCCGCTTCCTGCGCTCGCCCGTCGAGATCCGCGGCGAGGGCAGGGTGGAGGCGATCGACATCCGCCGCAACGAGATCGTGCCAGCCGACGACGGCACGCTGCGCCCGCGCCCGGCCGACGAGGAGCTCGAGAAGATCGAGTGCGGGCTGGTGCTGCGGTCGGTCGGGTACAGGGCCGTTCCGCTGCCCGGCGTGCCCTTCGACGAGCGCAGCTTCATCCTGCCGAACGACCGCGGCAGGGTCCTCGACCCGGACGGAGAGCCGGTTCCGGGCGTCTACGCCGTGGGCTGGATCAAGCGCGGCCCCACCGGGATCCTCGGGACCAACAAGCGCGATGCCGAAGAGACCGTGACCCGGCTCGCCGAGGATCTGGCCGCCGGTGCGTGCCCGGCGCCGCCGAACGGCCGCGAGCAGATCGACGCGCTGCTGGCCGCCCGCAAGCCCGACGTGGTCACTGTCGACGCCTGGCGCGCGATCGACGCGCACGAGCTCGAGGCCGGCCTGAAGCAGGAGCGACCGCGCGTGAAGCTGGCCTCACGCGAGGAGCTGCTGGCCGCCGCCGGCGCCGGCAGCTAGCTCCGCTCGAGCAGCTCCTTCAGGCGGCGCAACGAGGTGAGGGCGCACCTGCCGGGCGAGCGCCTGGTGATGAGCGCGTCCCAGGGCCCGTTCCCGATGGAGACGACCTACCAGCTCGTGGCGTTCTCGGGATCGGCGGCGTAGGCCGCCACCAGGTCGCGGGGCCGCGCGATGTCAACCTCGGTCGTGATGTCGACGGCCACGCCGCGAGCGTACCGTCGTGACGGGGTCGTCAGCCCGCTGACGATTCAGGTCGCGGCGGCGCCGGCCGTGTCCTCACTGCCCGCGCGGCCGAGAGCACATGGTCCAGTCCGGCCCAGACGACGAAGCAGAGTCCGCCGATCGTGCCCGTGACCGTCAGCAGGAGGCCGCCGGCGGCGGCCGCGGCCACACCGTCGTGGCCGAGGATCAGCACCGCCGCGGCGGCGCCGACCGTGGGGCCCACGGGGAGCTGCCCGAGCGTCACCACGGCGATCAGCACGGCCGTCGCATCGAGGAGCGATGCGTCCACGCCCACGGCGCGCAGGAGGATCCAGTTCCGCAGGATCTGGGCGACCACGGCGACGAGGACGAATCCCACCACCCGGCTTCCGCCCGCGAGGCTCCGCAGCACCGCTAGGCCGCGCCACAGCTCGCGGCCCTTTCGAAGCGCCAGCCGGCGAAGGGCGGCGCTCACCAGCCCCACCGCCGCGAGCGCGACGAGCGGGAGCCACCACGGCAGGCCGAGCGGCACGACCAGCGTGAACGAGGTCGCGGCGGCGAGCAGCGCCTCGACCGTCAGGATCGGGAACTCGGCCGCGATGAGCGTCGGCACCTGCGGGCACGCGTCGGGGGAGGAGCGCCGGAGCGCGGCGATCCTGGCGGCCACTCCGAGGTGTCCGTTCAGCACGCTGCCGACCACCTGCATGCTCGACGCCCGGTAGAGGACGCGACGGCTGACCGTTCCGCCGGCCGCCTCGATCGTCAGGTGCCACGCCTCGCTGCGCGAGACGAGTGCCACGACCTGCAGCAGCGCCGTGCCGGCCAGGACGGCCAGGGACGCGCTCGAGAGGGCAGCGGTGAACTCGGCCCGCCTCCCGGCCAGAATGGCGGCGAGGACCGCCGCGACGGCGACGGTTCCCCCGATGGTGATGGGGGTGCGCCGCCGGCGGGAGAACTCCAACAGCCGCCGGCCGAATGTGCCCACGGTGTTCCCGGCTAGCGCTTGGGTTTCAGGAGCTTCGCGTCGCGCTTGGCCGCCGCGCTGCGGCGATCCTGCTCACGACCGCGCTCGTAGGCCTCGCGCTCCTTGCGGCCCGTCTTGCGGGCGTCGGCGTTTCGGGTCGCCACCTCGTCGGTGGCCTCCGTCCAGGCCTTCTCGCCACGCGCGGACGACTGCCAGGTCGAGTCGACCGGGTCCTTGGGCTTTCTCAGCACGCCGGCTCCCCTCAGGAGAGCGGCCGCACGTTGACTGCCTGCGGGCCCCGGTCGGTGGCCTCGGCCTCGTACTCGACCTTTGTCCCGTCTGTCAGCGACTTGAAGCCGTCGCCGGCGATACCGCTGTGATGTACGAAGAGGTCCTTGCCGACCTCGTCAGGTGTCACAAAGCCGAAGCCCTTGTCGTCGTTGAACCA
>DASUYU010000122.1:0-6140 GCA_036377235.1 Thermoleophilaceae bacterium | reverse complement strand
GGTCGAGGCGGCGGCCTACTTCGTCGTGTCCGAGTGCCTGGCGAACATCGGCAAGCACGCCGAGGCCACGTCGGCGACCGTCTCGGTCCGCGCCGTCGACGAGCGCCTGTACGTGGAGGTCTCCGACGACGGGAGGGGAGGCGCCAGCCTCGATGGCGGCTCAGGCGTTCAGGGCCTCCTGGACCGCGTGGGGGCGCTCGGCGGCACGCTGACCGTGGACAGCCCGCCCGGTCACGGGACGCGCATGGTGGCCGAGATCCCGCTCACGGAGCGCGCGGCGGCCGACGCGACGGCCGCCCAGCGCGAGTCCCGCCGCGTCCTGCCGGCGGAGGAGGCGGAGCGGATCCAGGCCGAGCGCAGGCGCCTCCTGAACTTCAGGCTGGGCGCGCTCGGGATCGTGGCCGCGGTGCTGGTGGCGATCTGGGCGCTCACGGATCCAGGGCTGCCGTGGATCGCGTGGCCGCTGCTCGGCCTTGGCCTGCTGGGCGGGCTCGACGCGTGGCGCGTGTTCTCCGTGCCGCCGCTCAGCGAGGCCGACCTCGAGGGCGCCACCGACCGCGGCGACGAGCTCGCGCGCCTCACGCGGCGCCGCAGGCTGCGCCACCACATCGGCGCACACGTGATCCTCAACATCTTCATCGTCGGCGTGTGGGTGGCCGCGAGCGGCACCTACTTCTGGCCCGCCTGGGTGATGCTGGGCTCAGCGGTGGCGATCGCGATCAAGGCGCTGCCGCGGCCGGCCCGCGCACACGCGCACCTGCTGGGCGACCACACCTAGCGGCGGACGAGCTCCAGCACCCGGCCGAGCTCGCGTATCGAGGCCTCGGTGATCGGGTCGGCCACCACGATGATCTCGTCGGCGCCCGCCTCCTGGAGCTCGCGCAGATCCGCAGCGATCTCGTCCGCCGAGCCCGTGACCGGATCCACGTCCTCGCCCCACCAGCGCTGCCCGGTCGCGTCGTCGACCGCCACCAGCACGCAGGCGCTGCGCTCGATCTCGTCCGGATCGCGGCCGGCGTCGCGTGCGGCCGCGGTGATCTCCCCGTTCAGCTCGGCGAAGCCCTCGGGCGAGTTGCCGTAGGAGTCGAACCATGTGTTCCACGCGTCCACGTGCGGGAGCGTGGCGGCGAGCATCCGGGGCCCGTTGCTCCCGATCACGAGCCGCGGTCGGGTGGCGGGGCGGGGGAGGAGCACGAGGTCGTCCACCTCGACGAAGCGCCCGCTGAGCGTGACCCGCTCGCCCTCGAGCAGCCGACGGATGACCGTGAAGGCCTCCTCAAAGCGCGACACGCGGTGGTCGTACGGCAGCCCGAACGCCCGGAACTCCGGCTCGTTCCAGCCCGCCCCGAGGCCGAGCACGAACCGGCCTCCCGAGACCTCCGCGAGCGTGGCGGCCATCTTGGCGATCAGCCCCGGCGGGTGAAACGCCGTGCAGGCCACGAGCGGGCCGAGCTCCACACGCTCGGTGGCCGCCGCGAGCGCGCCCAGCAGCGTCCACACCTCCCACGGCCCGCGCTCCGGCTCACCCTCGTCGCGATAGAGCAGGTGGTCGCCCAGCCAGATCGAGTCGAACCCGGCCTCCTCGGCGGAGCGGGCCATCGCCCGGTACTCGGGCCACCGCACCTCGCGCTCCACCTCCGGGAGCTGGATTCCGATGCGGGGCGACGGGTGCACGGCTAGGCCTGCTCGACACGCTCGAGGATCCCGAGCGCCGCCAGCCGGTCCAGGTTCTCGGCGAGGCCGCGCTTGGTTCCGAGCTCACGCGCGAGCGCATCTCGGTCGCGGGTCCCGTCGGCGAGGCCCAGCAGCGCGCGCGTGCGCTCGTCGAGCTCGACGGCCTCGTGGCCCAGGCTCGTGACGGTCTCGAGGCCGAGCGCCACCTGCCGGCGGGCGAGATCGCTCGCGCGCGGCCGCTCGCCCGGCTCGCGCGCGTGCGCCGGGGCGTATGCGTGCAGGTGGATCACGTTGGCGGCATAGCCGCGCAGCCACAGGTCCGCGACCGCGTGCTCGCCGCCGCCGTCGGGCACCGCGCCGGCCCGCTCCGCGGCGCGCCCCAGCACGTGCCCGAACGCGAGCCGCTCGGGCCAAGCGTCGCCGAGCACCATCAGGCTCGCCTTGAGCAGCGGATGGTCCGTCGTGAGGGTCGCTCCCGCGGGGGTGCGGAACTCGACCTTCGAGCGGCCGGTGGCCTGCGCGCGAGGCGACGTGGCGCGCACCGGGGCCGCCGCGAGCAGCGATCGCACGGCGTCTGCCGAGGGCTCGTCCTGGAGTCGCACCTCGGCCCGGCAGAGGAGCGTCTGCCGGTACACACGGCACCTGAGGAAGTCGAGGTACTGCTCGCGGACGATCCGGTCACCGTCCGCTCGGTCGAGCAGGCCGGCCGCGGCGGGCGAGAGGCGGCCCGGCGTCATCTCGAACCAGTCGGCCTCCGCCAGGTACTGCAGGCGGTGCGCGTCCGCGTGGGCCATGAAGTCGGTGAACAGGACGGGGGTGTTCTCGTGCTCCAGGTCGTCGTGGTAGAGCACCGCGTCGCTCCGTCGCGCGACGCGCTGGGCGTAGGCCGCGGAGAAGCGCCGGTACGGGTCGTCGTCGCCCTGGGTTCCGCCGGCAAGCGCCGCCAGCATCTCCCGCGCGGCGGCGAGGCGCTCCGCGGGCCGCTCGTGGCCCTCCGCGTGATAGCGCATCGCGTCCCAGGCGAGCGCGCGCAGATGCCCGCCGGGCAGAGCGTTGTAGCTCACGTACGCGACCCCCTGCTTGTCGAGGACCGCATGGCACAGCGCCAGGAGGCTGTCCGCCACCGGGCGCGGCACCCACGAGTAGACGCCGTGGGCGATCACGTAGTCGAACCGCCCGAGCCCGGAGACATCCACGGCAGCCAGGTCGCCCTCCATGCACTCGACGTTGCCGACGCCGAGCGCGCTCGCCGACGCGCGAGCGCTCGCCACCGCCCGCGGCGCCAGGTCGAGGCCCACGAACTCGCTCCCGGGCAGAGCGGCTGCCATCGGCACCAGGTTCCCGCCGTCGCCGCATCCGAGCTCGAGCACGCGGCACCGCTCCGGCGGGGCCGGCTTCATCCCCATGAGGCGCGCGTGGGTGGCTAGCCGGTCCGGATGGCTCTGCGGGAACGGGAGGCCGGGATAGGGAACGTCCTCGTACGCTTCGCGTACCCCATCCACTGGATCGGGTCCGCCAGAGGGGTTAGGCTGGCCTCGGCCACTTCCTCGCACCCGACTCAAAGAGAGGACTCGCATTGCGCCGGATCAGGCTACTCGCAGTGAGTGTCATCGCGTCCGTATTCGCGGCCCTCGGCGTGGTGGCCCCCGCCGAGGCGGCCGTCGACTACTTTCTCGAGGTAGACGGCGTGCCCGGAGAGTCGAGAGACGCCAAGGAGGCGAAGGCGATCGACGTGCTCTCGTACTCCTGGGGAGCCTTCGGGGTCGCCGACAAGAAGGGTCTCGCGTCGCCGCGGCTCCAGGATCTCAGCTTCACCCATCGGGTTGATGCCGCGAGCCCCGTGCTGTTCCAGCGGCTTGTGCAGAACACCGTCATCCCGAGCGCTGAGCTCATCGGCCGGAAGGTGGGCGATCAGCCGATCATCTTCCTACGCTGGTGCTTCCAGGACGTGCAGGTGTCGTCCATCTCGCAGTCCGGAAACGAAGGCAGCGACTCGCCCAGCGAGAACGTGACGCTTGCCTACGGGTCCGCGTCCGAGCAGTACACGCGTCAGAACGCCGACGGCAGCGCCGGCGGGACCGTGTTCGCAGGCTGGAACGCCACGCAGGGCGCGCTGATCACCACCTATCCGAATCCCTGCGGGGGCGTGTAGGGCGGTTCGACTGACACCGGTCACGGCGCGCATCGGCGCGCCCATCCTGGGCCTCGCGACGGCTCTGGCGCTCGCCTTTGCCTCGCCCGCGCTCGCCTACGACACCGGACCGCACTCGGAGCTCACTCGCGACGCGATGGCCTCCGACGGGTTCGGAAATGACTCCATCGGCGTGACGCAGGTCAACAACTGGTTCGTGGACCTGTACGAGCAGGCCGGCAAGAACCCGTACACGGGGCACGGAGGCTTCTGGAAGCGCTGCTGACCGGCGCGATCCGGACCGAGTCCTAACCCGCCCAGCGCCCTACGCCGCGGAGGGGCTGCCCGCCTTCGCCTGCTGGAACGCGCTGACGAGCTTGTCGGTGTTGGTCGCCTTCGGCGCCACGACCTCGATCGACTCGCCGCGAATCGTGATCGTCACCGGGTTGCCGATCTTCCCCTTGGCGACCTCGAGCGAGTCGACCTCGGCGATCGCGACTTCGCTCAGCAGCTCCTGGGCCTTGAGCGTCATCGCGCCGCCGGCGCGCGCGAGCAGTAGGCGGTCACTTGTGATCGCCAGACCCATCTTGCTCGCGGTGCGCAGGCCGCCGGCATCGGCCTGCTCGGCCGACTCGCGATCGCGGCGCTTGCCCATCACGGCCTGGCCGAGCGCGCCGCCCGCGACCGCCGACCCGATCATGCCCTTCGCCTGGACGATCGTGACGTGAAGCATCTCCTCGCCCGGTCGCAGGTACTCCTCCATGCTCTTACGCATCGCGCCTTCGAACACCGGCCCTCCTTGTGTTGGCCCCGTGTGCCGACGCTAACCGAGACGTCACCACGCGTGCAACCGGTCCGGTCCGTCGAGTGGGTCGAGGGAGACATCGAGGGCCTGCCCTACCGCGGCGTCCATCATGGTCCCGAGGCCGTCGGCCGAGACGTGTTCGCGCAGATCCCGGGCGCCTACGATTCCTTCGCGCTCGTGCCGCAGGAGTGGGTAGATGGCGGCGACACGATCGTGATGCTCGGGCGCGTGACTGTTCGCCTGGACGGCCGCGAGTCCAGCCAAAGCGTGGCCCAGGTCTGGACGCTTCAGGACGGCAAGGTCACGCGCTTCGAGTCCTTCCAGGACACGCTGGCCACGGCGCGCGTCCTGGGCGCGGTGGGCTGACCAGGAAGGGGCAACGCGCGAGGCGGGAGGACGCTGACGAGCGGTGTAGAGGCGCGCCTGACCAGTGGCGCGCTCGTCGACGTGGTCCCGTAGCGACGCAGCAGCGGGGAATGACACGCTCGCTCCCGCCGTGTCAGAGCACTTCAGCGATCAAACCCGCCGCGTCGTGGAGGCTTTGCCCAGGTCTGCGTGCCGCCGCGCGACGGGACGACGTTGCGCAGGTGATCTCCGATGCTGCCGACCGGAACCGGCGGTGAGGGAGATCGCGGGCTTGCTCGGCCTGTCTAAGACGCAGGCTTACGCCGTCGGCGACATGCCGCTGGATGTGACCACCCGTTTAGGCCTTGAAGCGGTCGAGGCGGAGCGACAAGACCTCGAGCAACGCCTGAGCGCGATTCGTCGATCCGAGAGATACGTCTTGCGCAAACCGCTCGCAATGCTTCCGCGGAAGCGCCTACATACCCGGATGGGGTACACATCGGTCCGCCTGTTGCTTTTCGCGCGAAGCGACACTCGACGCTTCACGCTCGAGGCGGTCGCTACCAGGCGAAACGAGAAGCGCGGCAGCGGCTGGAATGCAGCAGTCCCGGTGAGATACTGGGCGGGCGATGTCAGGGGAGGGTTTCGAAGGTTTCATCGGCCCGCCGTTCATCGTCGAGCCCGCCCACGCTCAGACGGCGCCTCTTTGATGCGGGCGGCCGGTATCAGCGAGTTCGGCGGTGTTGTCGGGCGGATCGACCTCCCCGATCCGCGTCCCCTTGCGGACGATGAGGTCCTGATCGAAATCCGGGCCGCGGGCGTCGGCAACTGGGAGGAGTTCGTCCGGACGGGCGGCTGGGACGTCGGCCGCGCCCCTCCCATGGCGCTAGGCGTCGAGGCCGCCGGGACCATCACGGCGGTCGGAGATTCCGTCGAGGACTGGGATCCGGGCGATGAGGTGCTTAGCCACCCCCTGCCGCTGCGGGATCAGGGAGCCTGGGCGCCATTGCTGATCGCCTCGGCGACGGTGCTCGCGCGCAAACCTGCCGCCATCTCGTGGGACGCCGCTGCAGCGTTCCCGGTTCCGGCGCTGACCGCCACGCAGGTGATCGACGGAGCCCTGGCGGTGCACCCCGACGACCTGGTCCTCGTCAACGGTGGGAGCGGGGTGACCGGCACGCTGCT
>DASUYU010000121.1:0-9386 GCA_036377235.1 Thermoleophilaceae bacterium | reverse complement strand
CAATGCGGAGGCCGAAGCTTCCTTTCCATCCCTCACTGGTGTGAGGGGAGCACATTCGGTATTAGCCCGGGTTTCCCCGGGTTGTCCCGATCATTGGGGCACGTTACCCACGTGTTACTCACCCGTTCGCGGCTCTGCCCCAGGGCAAGCCCTGGTTCGTCGCTCCACTTGCATGTGTTAAGCACGCCGCCAGCGTTCGTCCTGAGCCAGGATCAAACTCTCCGTGAAAGTCTGGCGTGGGTATCAAACTGCCCACTGTCAGATCATGGAAAGCTGTCAAGTCGTATGAGCTTCCCGCGTACACCTGCGGGCCTGCTCAACTTGACGGGTACTGATTCAGGCCCTTCTGCGGCACGCCGAAGCGCCCCGGAGAAGGGTTCAAACCTGGACGCGATCCTTTCGGATCGCACGTACTGCTGAGTTTTCAAAGACCGTGCGCCCTCAGGGGTGGGGCTTCCACCACGCAATGAAGCGCGACGGAGGAATATAGCACTGCAGAGCGGCCCTGCCTCAGGCGGCGCGGCGCAGCTTCTTGAACCGGCGCCGGCCCACCTGCAGGACCGCTCCGTCGAGCGTGTCCGCCGGCACGTCGAGCGACGCGCCGTCGAGCTCGTCGCCGTCGAGCCGCACCCCGCCCTGGGTCAGCAGCCGGCGCGCCTCGGACCGAGACAGCCCGAAGGCCTCCGCCATCAGGGCCGGCAGGTGCACCTGGCCGTCCTCGGGGCTGAACGCGAACTCCTCGATGTCGTCCGGCAGCTCGTGCCGCACGTGCACGGTGTCGAAGCGATCCTGGGCGGCCTGGGCCGCCGGCGCGCCGTGGTAGCGCTCGGTCAGCACCCACGCCATGTGCCGCTTCGCGTCGCGGGGCGGCAGGGCGGTGTCGAACGGCTCGTCGAGCAAGAGCTCGTAGTACACCGGCATCACGTCGTCCGGAACCCGCATCAGCTTGCCGAACATCTCCTCCGGCGGGTCCTCGACGCCCACGTAGTTGCCGAGCGACTTCGACATCTTCTGCACCCCGTCGATGCCCGGCAGGATCGGCATGGTGAGGACTGACTGCGGGTGCACGCCGTAGGCCTTCTGTATCTCGCGCGCGAGGAGCACGTTGAACTTCTGGTCGGTGCCGCCGAGCTCCACGTCCGACTCGATCGCGACCGAGTCGTACCCCTGCAGCAGCGGGTAGAGCAGCTCGAGGATCGAGATCGGCTCGCGGCCGGCGTAACGCTTGGCGAAGTCGTCCCGCTCGAGCACCTGCGCGACCGTCGATGTGCGCGCCAGCCGGAACAGGTCCTCCGCGGGCATGTCGAGCCACTCGCCGTTCCGGCGCACCTCGGTGCGATCCCGGTCCAGCACCCTGAAGGCCTGCTCCTGGTAGGTCTCGGCATTCCGGTCGATCTCCTCGCCCTCCACGAACGGGCGGGTGGCCGAGCGTCCGCTCGGGTCGCCCACGCGGCCCGTGTAGTCGCCGACGATCAGCACCACCTGGTGGCCGAGGTCCTGGAATTCCCGCAATTTCCGGAGAACCACCGTGTGGCCGAGGTGGATATCCGGCGTCGTGGGGTCCACGCCCAGCTTCACCCGCAGCGGGCGGCCTTTGCCGAGCTGGCGCTCGAGCTCCCCTTCCGGCAGCGCGTCGACGGCATTGCGGGTGAGGAATCGGGCAGCCTCGCCCGGCGAATCCGTCATGGCCCCAATGCTAGGGTTTGGCCCCGCCCTGCGCCCCTGTGCCGTGCGGCCGGGCGCAGTTCTCATGCCCGAAACGCCGACGCCCATCATTCATCCGAGCGCCTCGCGGACCGAGCGCTTCCCGCGCGCGAACGGCGTGCCGCCGGAGTCGAACGGATCCGGGCCGCCGCCGCAGAAGCCGAAGCTGAAGAAGCTCCGCCTCGGACTCGTGTTCGGCGGCCTGGCGGTGCTCGCTCTCATCTCGACGATCTTCGGGATGCTCATGGCGGTCGCGAGCGATCTCCCCAGCCTCGAGAACCGCGCGCAGTACAAGAGCGCGAAGAACTCCGTCCTGTACGCCGACAACTGGGGCTGCAAGAACCCGGGGCACGACGACCCGAAGTGCCTCGAGATCGCCAAGCTCACCGGCAACCAGAACCGCATCCTGGTCGGCGAGGGTGAGATCTCGCCGAACGTGAAGAACGCGGTCATCGCGATCGAGGACCGCCGCTTCTACAGCCACAAGGGCGTGGACTACACGGGCATCGCGCGCGCCTTCGGGCAGGACATCCTGAAGCGGCGGGCGGCCCAGGGTGGATCCACGATCACTCAGCAGTTCGTGAAGAACGCGCTCGCCGCACAGGGCGACCGCTCGGTGTTCCAGAAGCTCCGCGAGGCCGCGCTCGCCTACCACCTCGAGCGCAAGTGGTCGAAGGAGAAGATCCTCACCCAGTACCTCAACACCGTGTACTTCGGCAACGGCGCCTACGGCATCGAGTCGGCGGTGCGCACCTACTTCGGCTCGGGCGACCCGCCCAGCGAGCGCGAGGGGGCGGCGGACACGGGCGTGAGCTACGCCCCGCCGGTCGCGCCGGAGGACCAGCCCGACCCGAACGTGCGCGAGGCCATCAACGTGGCGCCGCACGAGGCCGCGCTGCTCGCGGGGATGATCTCGTCGCCGAGCATGTACGACCCGGTGCAGCATCCGCAGGCGGCCATGGCGCGGCGGAACCTGGTGCTCCAGCGGATGCTCGACATGCACACGATCACGCAGTCGCAGTACGACACCGCGATCCGGCAGAGCCTCCCTTCGGAGGACGACATCAACCCGCCGAAGATCGAGTCGCAGCAGCCCTACTTCACGAGCTGGATGACCGAGCACCTGCTGCAGCGCTACCGGGCCGGCAAGGTGTTCGCGGGCGGGCTGAAGGTGCGCACCACGCTCGACCCGGAGCTGCAGGACGCGGCCGAGCGCGCGATCGTCGGCCGGCTCTCCGGCGTGGGCCCCGACGCGGCGCTCGTGGCGATCCAGAACGGCACCGGCGAGGTGCGCGCGATGGTGGGTGGGTCCGACTTCAACGCCCGTCCGTTCAACCTGGCCACCAACGGCCACCGCCAGCCGGGCTCGGCCATCAAGCCGTTCATCCTCGCGCGGGCGCTCGACGACGGGGTCGACCCGAACAGCGTCTGGGCCTCGCAGCCGCTGTCGCTGCCGTTCGTGAACGGGCACGGCCAGAAGGGACGGTTCGACGTCTCCAACTACGACGACGCCTACTACGGCTCGTCGTCGCTCTGGTCCGCCACCACGCACTCGGACAACTCCGTCTTCGCGCAGGTGGGCATGAAGGTCGGGCGCAAGCGAGTCGCGCGGCTCGCCCAGCGGATGGGCATCCGCACCAAGCTCTCCACCAACCCCGCGATGCTGCTCGGCGGCCTGAAGGAAGGGGTCACGCCGCTCGAGATGGCGTACGCGTACTCCACGATCGCCAACGACGGCAAGCGGATCTCCGGCTCGATGGCGCCGAACGAGACCGGCCCGGTGGCGATCCAGAGCGTCGAGGACGGCGACGGAAACGTGACGGACAACAAGCCGAACTCGGTCCAGGTGCTCCCGACGAAGGTCGCCGAGGTGGAGAAGGACATGCTGCGCCTGGTGGTGAGCGCCGGCACCGGCAAGGCGGCGCAGGTCGGCGACGAGGACATCTGGGGCAAGACCGGCACCACGGAGAACTACGGCGACGCCTGGTTCGTGGGCGGCAACGACGACCTGACCGTCGCGATCTGGGTCGGCTACGCCGACAAGCTCCAGCCGATGGAGTACGAGCACGGCGGCAGCCCTGTCGCGGGCGGCACGTTCCCCGCCGAGATCTTCCATGACTTCATGACGTCCTGGCTCGAGCTGCGGCAGGCGCGCCGGCTCGAGCGGGCGGCGAACAAGCAGAGCGAGGACGGCACGAGCACGGACGTCGCGCCGGCGGTGCCGGTGTCCCCGACCGAGGTGCCGCCCGCCGTGACCACCCCGTCCGAGCCGAACACGGGCGGGACCGACGGCGGCGGTGGCACCGGAGGCGGTGGCGGCGGCCAGCAGGACCAGGCGCCGCCCCAGAACGACCAGCCGGCCGAACCCCCATCCACGCCCGCTCAGCCCGAGACCCCGCCGCCCACCGGCGGCGGAGGCGGCGGCGTGAGCCCGGGCGGGACGCCCTAGCTAGGCGGCTTCGCGAGCGCCGCGCCGGCGCATGGCGGCCGGCCACGGTCGCGAGACGTGCCGCGACCCCGCGTCGCAGAAGCGCCAGGGCAGATCGGCCGCCTTCGTGATGCCGATCCGCTCCCCGATCACCACCCGCGGCTCACCCGACCCGGGCTCGCGGGTGAGCACCTCGACGGGGCCATCCATGAGCGAGGTCCCGTTCAGCGACAGGCCGATCCCGAGCGCCTGGGTGAGCTTGCCGGGGCCGGAGCAGAGGTCCTCGTCGCGAGCCGCGCCGCGCCGCTCCCGCATGACCTCGATCCCGTCCACCGGCTCGAGGGCGCGGATCAGCACGGCCGCCCCCACCCCCTCCTCCTCGGCCACCGCGTTCAGCAGCGAGTGGACGCCGTAGGAGAAGTAGACGTACGCGTTGCCGGGCGGGCCGAACAGGGTGCTGGTCCGCTCCGTGACGCCCGCGTAGGCGTGGCAGGCCGGCTCCTCCATGTGGTAGCTCTCGGTCTCGACGATCCGGCCGGCCGTCTCGCCGTGGCGGACCACGCATCCGATGAGCTCGCGAGCCACGTCGTGGACCGAGCGGGCGTAGAAGTCCCGGTCGAGCCTCAAGCGCTCGCCTCGCGCAGCACCTGCCGCGCCTGCGCGAGCTGGTCGCGCACGCGCGCCATGGCGGTGCCGCCGTCCGACACCTTCGACTCGAGGATCGCGCGCTCGTCGAGCAGCTCGTAGAACTCGCCGTCGAGCTGAGGGGCCAGCTCGCGCAGCTCCTCCTCGGTCAGCTCGGACAGCTGCTTGTTTTGGTCCACGGCCGCCCGCACCAGCCCGCCGACGATCCCATGCGCCTCGCGGAACGGCACCCCGCGGCGGACGAGCAGGTCGGCGACGTCGGTGGCCGCAATGAACTCGTCGGAGGCGGCTGCCTCCATTGCCTCGCGGTTGAAGGTCACGCCCTCGAGCATCTCGGCGGCCACGCGGAGACCCAGCTCGAGCGTGTCGACGGTGTCGAAGAGCGGCTCCTTGTCCTCCTGGAGATCCTTGTTGTAGGTGAGCGGCAGGCCGTGCAGGACCCCGTGGAGGGCCACTAGGTGCGAGGCCACCCGGGGCGCCTTCGCGCGAAGCAGCTCGGCGGCGTCGGGGTTCTTCTTCTGCGGCATGAGGCTGGAGCCGGAGGCGAACGAGTCGGACACCTCGCAGAAGCCGAACTCCTGGGTGGACCACAGGACGATCTCGGCGCCCAGCTGCGACAGGTGCGTAGCGCACGTGGCGGCCGCTGAGATGTAGTCGAGCACGAAGTCCCGGTTCGAGACGGCGTCGAGCGAGTTCTCGGCGATGCCGCCGAAGCCGAGCTCCTGGGCCACGAACATGCGACTCGTGTCGAAGTTCACGCCCGCGAGCGCCCCCGCGCCGAGCGGCAGGTCGTCCGTGGTCGTCATGCAGAAGTTGAAGCGCTGGAGGTCGCGCCGGAACTTCCAGAAGTAGGCGAGCAGGTGGTGCGAGAGGTAGACCGGCTGGGCGCGCTGCATGTGCGTGTAGCCGGGCAGGCGCCAGTCCATGTGGGCCTCGGCGAGCGAGACCAGCGTGGCCATGAGGCGCTGCAGCAACTCCTTCGCCTCCAGGCTGTGGGCGCGGACGAGCATCGCGACGTCGGTGGCCACCTGGTCGTTGCGCGAGCGGGCGGTGTGGAGCTTGCCGCCGACCGGGCCGGCGATCTCGGTGAGCCGCCGCTCGATCGCCATGTGGATGTCCTCGTCATCCGGCTTGACCTCGAACGCGTCGGTGTCGATCTCCTGGCGGACGGCGTCGAGGCCCTTCTCGAGCTCGGTGAAGTCGTCGTCGCTGATGATCCCGCTGCGCGCCAGCATCAGGGCGTGCGCGCGCGACTGCTCGAGGTCGTACGGCGCGAGCCGGTAGTCGAACCGGATCGACGAGTTGAGCGCCTGGAAGAGCGGGTCCTGCGGGTCGGAGAAACGGCCCATGCGACGTGCAACGGTATAACCCGCGGGGGCCGGTCAGTATGTTGCGCGCGTGCGGGTTCGCAAGGCGGGTCAGGACGACCGGGCAGCGGTGGCGCGTCTGCTGTTCGAGAGCGCGATCGACATGTACGAGCGCTTCTCAGGCGGGCGCGAGCGCGCGATCGCGACACTGGAGCAAGCGTTCGACACGCCCGGCAACCTGGCGAGCCAGGAAGTGACCTGGCTGGCCGAGGTGGACGGCGAGCCGGCGGCCGCGATGGCAGCCTTCCCCGTGTCGGAGGCCGCCGAGCGCGCTCGCGCCTACATCGACCTCACGCTGCGCGGCACCCCGTTCTGGCGCTGGCCCGGCGTGATGCGCCTCTACTGGGCGGGCGGCCGGGCGAGCCCCAAGCCCCGCGAGAACTCCCTCTACATCGACGCCCTGGCCACCGACCCCGCCTTCAGGCGCCGCGGCGCCGCCCGCGGGCTGCTGGACGAGGCCGAGCGCCTGGCGCGCGAGCACGGCCTCCCCGCCGTCTCGCTCGACACCACCCTCACCAACGAGGCCGCCCGCGCCCTGTACGCCGCCGCCGGCTTCGACGAGGTGGCCTACCGCTCGCCCTCACGCGGCCTGCCCGGCTTCGTGGCGCTGGTGAAGCCGATTCAGGTGCTCGGCACGAACGCCTCGCTCGAGGAACTTCGCGAGTAGCGGCGGCCACGGCGCTTCCGCGGAAGCGCCTAATTGGAGGCCCCCCGGCGCTCACGCGCACCCGACGCGCCGCTTGGCCTGCGGCCGGCGGTGGACGTCGTCCGGGTCGTCGAGGCTGACCAGGTAGGCCGCGTGCTCGGCTCGCCCGATCCAGAGCTGGCGGCCGTCGCGGCGGTAGCCCGTGTCGGTGGCGTCCGCGGGGAGCTTGGCGTTGTAACTGGGCGGAACCCAACCGGAGACCCGTCTTCGGCGCGCATTGTTAAGGGGTCAGACCCCTTATGTCTGACTCAGGTCAGAGGAAAGGGGTCAGATCCCATATGTCTGACGGAGGTCTGAGACTTACGGTTCGGCCGCCACGAAGCGCGGCGTGATCGTCGCGAACGCGCCGCAGTCGAACGTGATCACGGCGGCGGGGCACACGCTCGCCCGGCTCCGTGCGGGGCCAGGCCGCGGCGCAGCGGCGCTGGGTTGTGTCAGCGGCGACGGATGATGCGCACGCGCGTCACGGTGGTGTGCGACTGGCCGACGCCGTTGTGGGCGACCAGGGTGGCCTGGCCGCCGCGGCGGTGTGCGGAGCGCAGCCAGCGACGGGCGCCGAGCGGCACACGCACCCTCACCGTCTTGCGCTGACCGGCGGCGAGCGCCACCCGGGCGCGGCCCAGGCGCAGGGTCGACAGCGCGCGCGACCCGGCAACCCGCCGGCGGGCGGTCAGCGTGGCCTTGCCGGTGCAGCCGCCGGGCGTGCCGGCGGGGCAGCTCAGCACGGCCCGCAGGTAGCGCCCGTCGAAGCGCAGGCGGGTGGAGGCGAGGGTCACACCCGCAAACGCGCTCGGCGTGGAGGGAGTGGATCCCGTCGGCGAGGTCCCACCGCCGACCGGCGGGGCCACGAACTCGTCGGCGCCGATGTCGGTCTTCCCGACGGTGCGCGCGTCGCCGTCCACGTCGCCTGTGCCGTTCAGGCCGGAATCGGCGCCGGCGTCGATGGTCGGCGATCCGGCGGCCTCGCGATAGTCGCCCTTGGCGGCGTCCCGGAAGGCCGGCGCCGCGGTCTGGTTGTCGGCGCTGCCGGCAGGCGTGACGCTCGCGTTCGGGCCGAAGCCCTGCGCGTTCGGATAGTTGGAGCGCGCGGCGTCGATCGTGACGGTGGCCGCGGAGCCCTCGGCATCGGCCACAAGGCCGTACCCGCCCGGTCCGCCGCGAGCGATCACGTTGATCGTCCGGATCAAGAGATTCGTCGGCGTGCCGTAGGCGCCGCCCAGGATGCCGATCCCGCCGCTGCCGGTGGCGATCGCGGTCACGTTCCGCAGCGTGACCGTGGTGTTGGGCGTGCCGAGGTAGTTGACGTACGTGCCGACGGCCGCGCCGCTGTCACCGGTCGAGACGAAGATGCTGTTCGTGACGGTGCTGTCATGCGCGATCAGGGCGGGGAAGTTCAAGGTGCCCGCGGTCCGCGCGATCACCTGGTCGACGTGACCGAGCTCGACCACGAGCGTGCGGGCGGTGGGCGTCGGCTGGTCGATCTCCACGTAGCGGAGGTCGGATCCGTTCTCGAGCCACAACCCGTCCCCCTTGGGGCCGGAGAAGTGCAGGCGCGGGCGCGGCCGGCCCGCCACGCCGTGAATCGTGATCGCGGCCTGGTCGGTCACGGCATGGATCAGGGTGTAATCGCCGGGGGCGACGATCACCTCGGCGCCGGCCTTGGCACCCTCGACCGCCTCCTCGAAGTCGCACGGGTCGGCAGCGGAGCAGGTCGTTCCCCCGCCGCCGGGGCTGGCGTAGCGCGGCGCGGCCGCGAACGCGGCCGGAGCGGTCGACGCAATCGCCGCGACCGCCGCGACAATGGCAAGAAGGGCGGGGCGGCATGTGCGTGACGTGCGCGAGGTGTGCATGCGCCCACCGTCCCAGCGCGCCGTCTAAGGGGCTATTGGGGCAATCCGCCAACCCGTGGCGGAAAACCGACGCGGGGGTCGCAGAGCGGTTCGCGAGCGCCGGCCTGGTAGCCGACTTTCCGTGAGCACAACAAAGCCGGAGCGCGGCGTCCCAAGTGGAGGCCGCAAGACAGAGACGAACCTCGTTTCTCCGGACCAGGAGCGGAACACCACCGACGGACCGGCTGCAATGGCGATCTGCAACGCCATAACACGGGCGCTCAAGCGGAGCTCTGGAAAAGGTCCGAACGAAGGTGAAGGCCTACGGCACGCACGACCAGGTAGCGGTCATCGTGCAGGGCATGCTCACAACACTCGAGCGAACGCTTGTCCAAGACGGACACGAGCAATTGGTCAGTGAAGCGCGACAAGTGCTCACCGAGCGCGTGACCAACGAGTGCCGCGCGACAATCGAGCAGGCGACGGGACGGCGTGTGGTCGGATGGCAGACCGAAGTCGACCCGAGCGCCGATCGCGCATTCACGCTGATACAGCTCCGGCCGCTTTAGCGCGTTTACTGCCCGATCACGTCCCTCAGCGCCTCCACCACCTGCTCCACCTCGCCGTCCGTCAGCTGCGGGTAGAACGGGAGCGCCAGCGAGCGGGCCGCCACGTCCTCGCACACCGGGAAGTCGCCCTGCTTGTGG
>DASUYU010000120.1:0-16130 GCA_036377235.1 Thermoleophilaceae bacterium | reverse complement strand
GACAGCCGCAAGGTCGTGATGAAGGACACCGGCCACGTGCCGATGGCGGAGCGCCCGTCGGCGTTCAACGACGTGCTCGTGGAATTTTTGGACGAGGAGGGGCGGGCGGATCAGAAGGAATCGGCCGAGGGCGAGAGCCAGGCCGCCTGAGCCGCTGGAGCTAGTTCGTCACTGCCCCGTGGGCCGCTGACCCCACGAGCTTGCGGTACTTCCCCAGCACGCCGTTCGTGTGGGCCGCGGGCGGGGACTCGTACGCCGCCACCCGCTTCGCGATCTCGTCGTCGGCCAGCTCCACGTTCAGCTCGCGCCGCTCCACGTCGAACACGACCGTGTCGCCATCGCGGACGGCCGCGATCGGGCCGCCGTCGGGTGCCTCGGGCGCCACGTGGCCGGCCATGAAGCCGTGGGTGGCGCCTGAGAAGCGGCCGTCGGTCAGGAGGGCCACGCTGTCGCCGAGCCCCTCGCCCACCAGCGCCGCGGTCACGTGCAGCATCTCGCGCATGCCGGGGCCGCCCTTCGGCCCCTCGTTGCGGATCACGACCACGTCGCCCGGCTGGATCTCCTTCGCCATCACGGCGGCGAAGGCGTCCTCCTCGCGCTCGAACACTCGCGCCGGGCCGCTGTGCTCCATGCGGTCGTGGCCTGAGAGCTTGACCACGCAGCCCTCGGGCGCGAGGTTGCCGCGGAGGATCGCGAAGCCGCCGTTCGGCTTGATCGGGTCGGACACCGGTCGCACCACGTCCTGGCCGTCCGCCTCCTCGGCGGCGTCGGCCACCTGGCCGATCGTCTGGCCGGTCACCGTGAGCTCGTCCTCGTGGAGGGCGCCCAGCTCCTTCAGCCGCCGGATCACGAGCGGCACGCCGCCCGCTCGGTAGAGGTCGGTGGCCACGTAGCGGCCGCCCGGCTTGAGGTCGCACAGGAGCGGCGTCTGCCAGGCGATCCGGTCGAAGTCCTCCAGGTCGAGCTCCACGCCCGCCTCGTGCGCCACCGCCATCAGGTGCAGCACCAGGTTGGTCGAGCCTCCCGACGTGGCGCCCGCGGCGATCGCGTTCTCGAGCGAGCGCTTGGTGATGATCCGGCTCGGCCGGCGATCCTCCTTGAGCACCTCGAGCACGAGCCGCCCGCACTCCTCGGCCACCTTGCCCTTCTTGCCGTCCTCGGCGGGCACCATCGAGCTGCCCATCGGAGAGATGCCCAGCACCTCGAACGCCATCGCCATCGTGTTGGCCGTGAACTGGCCGCCGCAGGCGCCGGCGCCCGGGGAGGCGTGGTCCTCGAGGTCGGTGAGCTCCTCGTCGGTGAGGTCGCCGGCGGCGTGAGCCCCGATCCCTTCGAACACGTCCTGGATCGTCACGTCCCTGCCGCGCCACCTTCCGGGCGCGATCGACCCGCCGTAGAGCATCAGGCCGGGCACGTCGAGCCGGGCCAGCGCCATCACGCAGCCGGGGATCGTCTTGTCGCACCCGGAGAGCGCCACGACCGCGTCGAACATGTGGCCGCGCGCCACGAGCTCGATCGAGTCGGCGATCACCTCGCGGCTGATCAGGGAGGTCTTCATCCCCTCGGTGCCCATCGTGATCCCGTCCGAGATCGCCACGGTGTTGAACTCCATAGGCGTGGCGCCCGCGGCGCGCACGCCCTCCTTCACCTTCTCGGCCAGGCGGCGGAGGTGGAAGTTGCACGGCATCGTCTCGGTCCAGGTGTTCGCGATGCCGACGATCGGCCGCTGCAGGGCGTCGTCGTCGAACCCGATGCCCTTCAGGTATGCGCGCGCCTGAGCTCGATCCGGGCCGTCGAGGATGACCCGGCTGCGCCTGCGGAGATCGTCCTTCACCGCTGGCTCTGGTGTACCTGCTCGCGGTTGCCGCGCCGGCGCTCCCACTCGGCGAGGCGCCACAGGTCACGGCGCACGCGGGCGGGGTCGAGCTGGCGGCCCACCAGGTGCATGTTCGCGCGCCTGATCACGCGATCCTCGTCCGAGGTGAGCGCCATCCACTTGGCGAGCACGTCGTCCGACGCGGGTAGCCGGTGGCGGCCGCCCGTTCCGCTGAGGTCGGGGAACTCGACGCAGTACTCGGACAGAAGCTGCCCGTTCTCCGGCACGAAGGCCACGATCGGCTTGTGCGGGTAGACGAGGTAGGCATACGCGGGGCGAGGGCCGCGGTCGCGATCCAGCTCGCGGCGCGCGTGGCGACCGGCGACGCGGATGAAGCCGAGGTCGCGATACATCCCCCATTCCTCCTCGTTCACACACGAGCGGAGGAGCTCGCGGGCGCGCTGTTCGGCGCGGCGCTCGCGGCCCGGGTCGTAGAGATTCAGGTCGAGCTCACCGGGGTGGGCCGGCCTGCGACGCGCCCGCTCGGCGTGCCACGCGGTGGCGCGCCGGTACGCGATCGGCGCGGCGAGCACGACGGTGACGAGAGCGAGTGCGAGGAGCGCGAGCAGCATGGGCGCGACTCCGCCCTAGCCGCCGGAGGCGCGCGGGAAGAAGATCACGCGCTCCGAGTCCGGCGGGATGTCTCCGTACTGCTTGACCATCTGCGCCTCGCGGCGTCCGCTCCCGGGGTTGCGCACCGGCACGGCGGCCCACATGCCCTCGTCGAGCTGGCGGCGGAACTCCTCGACCAGCCGCTCCTCGTCCTCACGGACCCGCGGATCGCCCTCGGCGAGCAGAACCTCGCCATGCCCGGGCTTCATGCGCAGGAACTTCACCTCCCCGATTATGTCACGCGGGTTCTGGCCGGCAGCGCCCGTTTCGCCCGGCCCCCCGCACGGGTAGCGCAGAGCCATGCGTCCAGCCGAAGCCCAAGGACCGCCGCCAAGCCTGTTCGACGTCATGCGCCGCGCCGTGGAGGTCACCGACCCCTCCGGCGAGTTCGGCACGGGTGATCTCCTCAAGTACGTCGAGGACAGCGACGAGCCCGTGACCTCGCACGCCGACATCGAGGAGGACCTCGCCGAGATCAAGGGTCGCGTGGACCCGCAGGACGAGGACCCGCCCGTGATGCTGACCATCGCGGTGGCGACCTACCTCGCGTACCGGCGCGACGAGATGGGCGACGACCCCGCCGACATCCTCCGCCTCGCGATCCGGGCCGAGTACAACGGCAACCCGCCGGACAACGTACGGGCGTGGCTGGAGGAGCAGGGCGTGGCTGTCTAGCGGCTGCGGAGTCGCCGCTCGAGCCCGAACACGTCGACCGGCCCGGGGCCGTGCCCGACGCTCCGTAGGCCGTCACGGACCGCCGCCGACGCGATTGCCTTGGCGGCCCGCGCCGCGTCGAGCGGATCGAGGCCGAGCGCGAGGTGTGCCGCCAGCGCCGAGGAGTGGGTGCAGCCGGAGCCGTGCGCGGAGCCGCTCTCGAAGCGCTCGCCCGGGATCTCGACGAGCCGGTCGCCGTCGAAGAAGAGGTCGGTGGCCGCCTCCCTATGGCCCCCCGTGAGGACGACGGCGCGCGGGCCGAGCGCGTGAACGGCCTTCACGAGCTCCTCAGCGCCGAGCTCCTCGGCGCCTCCCACCAGGACCTCGGCCTCCGGCACGTTGGGCGTGACCACCGCCGCACGAGGCAGCAGCCGCGTCCTGAGCGCCTCCTGGGCGTCCTCGTCGAGGAGCCTGGCGCCGCTCTCGGCCACCATCACCGGGTCGAGCACGACCGGCGCGCCGCCCACGAGGTCGAGCGCCTCCCCCACCGCCTCGATCGTCTCCCTGGTGCCGAGCATGCCGATCTTGACGGCGTCGACGCCGATGTCCTCGGCCACGGCGCGCACCTGCTCGACGATCACCTCACCCGGAATCGGATGGACGGCGGTCACCGCGACGGTGTTCTGAGCGGTGATCGCCGTGATCGCGGTCATCCCGTGGACACCGCACCTGGCGAACGCCTTGAGGTCCGCCTGAATGCCGGCACCGCCGCCGGAATCCGAGCCGGCGATGGAGAGAACGCGGGGAAGTCGGTCATCCGTCACGCCCGCGGAGGATAGGAGTCACGTTCCGCGCCCCACCCGCGCGTCGCGCGAGCGGACGATCGCCGTGTGCTCGCGGCAGTGGCCACATTTGCGCTCGAAGGCGTCCGTCCTCAGGAGGTCACGGTCGAGGTCGACGTCCGGCAGGGGCTGCCCACGTTCACCCTGGTCGGGCTGCCCGACCGCGCGATCCGAGAGTCGCGTGAGCGCGTCCGGGCGGCGCTGCTGAACTCCGGGCTCGATTTCCCGCAGAAGCGGCTGACCGTGAACCTCGCGCCCGCTCACGTGCGGAAGGCCGGCCCCAGCTTCGACCTCGCGATCGCCCTGGGCCTGCTCGCGGCCAGCGGACAGGTTCCCGCCGAGGGGCTCGACCGCTACGCCCTCGCCGGCGAGCTCTCACTGAGCGGGGAGCTGAGACCGGTGAGGGGAGCCCTCAACGCCGCGCTGGGCGCCCGGCGCGCGGGGTACGGGCGGCTGCTCGTGCCGGAGGCAAACGCTCCCGAGGCGGCGCTGGTCGAGGGGATCGAGGTGAGCGCCATACCGTCGCTGTCCCGGCTCGCCGACCTGCTCCACGGTCGCTGGACGCCCGAGCCGGCGCAGCCGGCGGAGCCGGAGCCGGCCGAGGCACGCCGTGGAGGCCCCGACGTCGCCGACGTGCGCGGCCAGGAGGACGCCAAGCGCGCGCTCGAGATCGCGGCCGCGGGCGGCCACAACCTGCTCATGGTGGGCCCGCCCGGAGCCGGGAAGACCATGCTCGCCCGGCGGCTCCCCGGGATCCTCCCGCCGCCGAGCTTCGAGGAGGCGCTCGAGATCACCCAGGTGCACAGCGCCGCGGGGATCGGGAACGGGCGGCTCGCGACCGAGCGGCCCTTCCGCGCACCGCACCACACCGTCTCCGCGCAGGGCCTGGTGGGCGGCGGCTCGCGCCCGATGCCGGGCGAGATCACCCTGGCGCACCGCGGCGTCCTGTTTCTCGACGAGCTGCCCGAGTTCGCGCGCGGGGCCGTCGACGCGCTGCGGGAGCCGCTCGAGGAGGGCCGGGTCGAGATCACGCGCGGGCAGCGGACGCTCGACTTCCCCGCGAACGCGATCGTGGTCGCGGCCTGCAACCGCTGTCCGTGCGCCCGCCCACCCGACCGGTGCGCCTGCACGACCCTGGAGCTGGCGCGCTATCAGCGCCGCCTGAGCGGCCCGCTCGTGGACCGGATCGACCTCGTGTGTCAGGTGGAGGCGGTGCCCGCGGCGGATCTCGTAGGCGCGCCGGAGGAGAAGCGGACGTCCTCGGAGGAGGTTCGCGACCGTGTGATGGCCGCCCGCCGCCGGCAGCTGGCGCGGCTCGCCGGCACCGGCGCCATGTGCAACGGCGACATGGACGGGAGGCTCACGCGCCGCCAGGTGCCGCTGGACGCCCCGCTCGCCGCCCGCCTCCTCTCCATCAGGGACCGGATCGCGCTCAGTGGCCGCGGTCACGACCGCGTGCTGCGCGTGGCGCGCACGATCGCGGACCTCGATGGGCGCGAGCTCGTCGCGGAGATCGACGTGGACGAGGCGCTGTCCTACCGGCTGGACACGTGGCGGCGAGTCGGCGCCTGATGTTCGACAGCTGCGACGCCTGCCTCCGCCGCGCGTTCCTGATCGCGCACCTCGCGCCGCGGATCGCGGGGCTGCTCGGCCAGGAACGGCGCGCACGCGGCCTGCTCGGTCTGTCCGAGGAGGACCTGATCGCGGCGGCCGCCGGCCGGCATGTCGAGCGGGCACTCGCCTTCCTGGACGCGTTCGACGGGGCGAGCACGCGCGAGCGGCTCGTGGACGCGGGCACGGTCGTGTCCTGCGGGCACTCGTCGCTCTATCCCGGGCTCCTGCGGGACCTGCCCGACCCACCGGCGGTCCTGTTCGGCGCCGGCTCCGCCGACGTCCTCCAGCTGCTCGAGGAGGAGCCCGCGGTGACGGTCGTGGGCACGCGCCGCGCGAGCCCGTACGGCACCGAGGTGGCCTACGCGCTCGGAAGGGGCCTGGGCGCCGCCGGCGTGCCCGTGATCAGCGGGCTGGCGCTCGGCATCGACGGCACCGCGCATCGAGGCTGCCTCGACGGCGGCGGCGTGCCCGTCGCGGTGGTGGCGAGCGGGCCGGACGTCGTGTACCCGCGCCGCCACCGTTCCCTCCACGAACGTGTGCGCGCGGAGGGGCTGGTGCTGTCGGAGCTGCCCCCGGGCACGGAGCCGTACCGGTGGAGCTTCCCGGCTCGCAACCGGATCATGGCGGGGCTGGCGCGCGTGACGCTGGTCGTCGAGGCCGCCGACCCGAGCGGCAGTCTCATCACCGCGGAGTTCGCCAAGGACCTCGGGCGGTGCGTGGCGGCCGTGCCGGGCCGGATCACGTCCAGCGTCGCCCGCGGCACGAACAACCTGCTGAAGGACGGAGCCACGCCGATCAGCGGCACCGAGGACGTCCTGGACGAGCTGTTCGGCGTCGGGATGCGGCGGGTCCCCGAGGCCCGCCCCGACACCGGCCCCCGCGATCCGGACCTCCAGGCGGCACTCGCCGCCGCGGAGACGGGCGACTCGGTCGAGGCGGTGGCGGCGGCCATCGGGCTCCCGATCTCCCAGACCCGTGCGGCGCTGGGCCGCCTGGAGGTCGACGGCTACCTCGTCCGGCGCGACCTGGGCGGTTGGGAGCGCACGGCCCGGTGACCGACCCTCGACGCAGGCTCGGCGCTCATGGCGAGGAGCTGGCCGCCCGGCATCTCCGGGCACGTGGGTTCGAGGTCGTCGAACGGAACTTTCGGACTCGGTACGGGGAGCTCGACATCGTTGCCAGGGATGCGCGCGCGCTCGTCTTCTGCGAGGTGAAGACGCGCATCGTTCGGCTCGCCACGCGGGACGTGCTCGGGCCGTTCGCCTCGATCGGCGTGCGCAAGCAGCGGCAGGTGCGCGCGATGGCGCGCGAGTGGCTCTCCCAGACCGGGCTCGAGGGCGCGCGGCCGCCGGAGCTCCGCTTCGACGCCATCGGCGTCAGCTTCGACGCGCAGGGCAGGCTGCTCTCCCTCGAGCATCTCGAGGGCGCGTTCTGAGCGCGGGGTCAGCCGCCGAGGGCCAGCTGGGTGTAGGCGATCGACTGGAACGACATCCGGTGCAGCGGCGACACCCCGTTCGCGGCGATCGCGGCGCGGTGCTCCGGCGTCGAGTAGCCCACGTTGGTCTCGAAATCCCAGCCGGGGTGGCGCTCGGCGGCGCGGCGCATGTAGCGGTCGCGGCTCACCTTGGCCAGCACCGACGCGGCCGCGATGGCGGCGCTGCGGCAGTCGCCGTCCACGACGGCGCGCTGCTCGAAGCCGAACTGCGGCACGTTGAAGCCGTCCACCAGGCACACGGTGCCCGGCACGGCCACACTGAGCAGGGAGGTACGGAGCGCCTCGAGGTTCGTCTTGTGCAGACCGCGCGCATCGATCCCCCGCACGCACCGGGACACGATCACGGACCTCGCGGCGGCCCTCATCACCAGCGGGTACAGCTCCTCCCGCATGTCCGCGGTGTGCTGCTTCGAGTCGTTCAGCCGCGTGAGCGCGCGGCGGTCGGACAGCGTGAGCCGCTCCAGGTCGAACAGAACCGCGGCCGCCACCAGCGGCCCGGCGAGCGAGCCGCGACCCGCCTCGTCCGCACCCGCCACGTAGCGGCAGCCGAGCTCACGGTCGAACGCGAACAGCCGGCGTCCGGTCCGGGGCCGGCCCTTCGGCCTGCGAGTCCTGCGTCGCTGCTGCGAAGGGGTGATCTCGTCCCGCGGCATCCCCACTGGTGGCGCCGATCATAGGTGGGCACACGGCGGAAGCGTCTCCGCCGGGCACTGAACGACCTAGAAGATGCCGATTCGGTCCGGTGGCCAGTAGGTCATGAAGGCCTTGCCGATCATCCACTTCTTCGGCACCGGGCCCCATACCCGGCTGTCCTCGCTCTGGCCCCGGTTGTCGCCCATCATGTAGTACTCGCCCTTGGGGATCGTGATCTCGCGCGGGAGGTTGCAGGTCGGGCATTGGGAGTCCAGGTGCGCGAAGGACTCGCTCTGGCGCTTCCCGTCGATGTAGACCGAGCCGGCGATCACCTTCAGGCGGTCGCCGGGCACGCCGACCACCCGCTTGATGAAGTTGGTGTCGGAGCGGTCGGACGTATGCACCGGGCACGCCTCGTCACTGGGGTGGTCCGCCCCGCAGCTCTCCGAATCCGCGCCGGCCGGCGGCTTGAAGACCACGATGTCGCCCCGGTCGGGGTCGGTGAACCGGTAGCTCACCCTGTCCACCAGCACCCGCTGGCCGACCTCGAGCGTGGGCACCATCGACTCGCTCGGGATCCGGAAGGGCTTTACGAGGAATGCCTGAATGCCGAGCGCGAGGCCGAGCGCGACGGCCACGATCGTGACCAGCTCGATGAACGAGTTGTGCTCGCGCTTCTTCTCCTTGCTCCCCAGCACCGGCCCGGGGCCTTCGTCCTAAGAGCCCTGCTGGTCGTCGTCGGCTTCGGCCGTCGCGGGCTCGTCGCCGACCGCCTCCGGCTCGGCCGGCGCCTGGTCGGCCTCCGCGGCCTCCTCGGCCGCGGCCTGCTCGGCGAGCTCGTCCTCGCCCGGGCGCGGCGCGTCGTCGGGCGGCATCGCGCCCTCCTCGGCGATCAGCCCCGGCTGGATGACCTCCTCGGCCCCTGACCAGCGCCGCTCGCGCACACGCGAGGCGCGGCCCACCCGCTCGCGCAGGTAGTAGAGCTTCGCGCGCCGGACGTCGCCGCGCGCGGCCACCTCGATGCGCTCGATCTTGGGCGAGTGGACCGGGAAGGTGCGCTCCACGCCCACGCCGAACGACTGCTTGCGCACGGTGAAGGTCTCCCGCACGCCGCTGCCCTGGCGCTTGATCACGACGCCCTCGAACACCTGCGTCCGGCGCCGGGTGCCCTCCACGACCTGGAAGTGAACGCGCACGCGATCGCCCGCCTGGAAAGACGGGACTCGGCGCAGCTGCGCCCGTTCGATGCTGTCGATCACTCCGGACATAGGCACAAAAAACGCGACCCGTGGAGCCGTCGCGCGTGGACCGAGCATGGTAGCGAAGGAGTCTTTAGCTACCCGGGCCGCCGGGAGCGGCTCTGCTCGAGCCGCCACTCGCGGATGCGGGCGTGATCGCCGGACAGGAGCACGTCCGGCACCTCGTGGCCGCGCCACTCGAACGGCCGCGTGTAGTGCGGGTACTCGGGTGCTCCCTCGAGCGCCTCCGAGAAGGACTCCTCAACGGCACTCTCCTCGTGCCCGAGCGCGCCCGGCAGCTTCCGGATCACCGCGTCGGCCACCACCATCGCGGCCAGCTCGCCCCCCGCGAGAACGTACGGGCCGATCGACACCACGTCCGTGGCCAGATGCTCGTTCACGCGCTCGTCGAAGCCCTCGTAGCGCCCCGAGAGCAGTGTCAGCGCGGGCTCGGCCGCAAGTTCGGCCGCCAGCGCGTCGTCGAACTGGCGCCCGGCCGGTGACAGCGCGATCGTGCGGTGCGGCGGCGGCGCCTGCCCGTACCGCGCCTCGAGGGCCGCCTCCACCACGTCCACCCGGATCACCATCCCAGCCCCGCCGCCGTAGGGCGTGTCGTCCACCTGACCGGCCTTCAGCGGCGTGCTCTCGCGGAGGTCGATGAGGTCCAGCTCGTTACCGAGCGCCAGCGCGTTCGTCACGTGGCGCTGCGCCCTGAACCAGTCGAACCACTGCGGGAACAGGGTGAGGACGTCGATCCTCACTCCACGAACCCCTCGTTGACGTGGATCTCCCCCGCCTCGAGATCGATCGAGCGAACGGCATCGGCGATGAACGGGATGAGCGTTCCGTCGTCGAGCTCGAGCACGGAGCACGAGGGCGCATCGATCACCTGGGAGACGGTCCCGAGGCCGGGAACGGAGAGTCCGATCAATTGCGAGGCAAGCCACTCGTCGTCGGCCAGCTCGTCCTCCACCAGCATGAGCTCGCCGCGGAGGGGACGAGGATCCTCGATCCCGGCCAGCCGGACCAGTGGCCGCTCGTCGGTTCCTGCCCGGCGGGTGATCTCCCGTTGCTCGTCGGCGAGGAGGACGGAGGTTCCCTCCGGCAGCGCATGCCGCGGCGTCTCCACGTAGAAGCTTCCGTCCAGTCCGTGCGGCTTCCCCACCCGGCCGGCGGTCACGAGCGTCAATCGACGACGTCGACGAGCACGCGCTGTCCGTCGCGCACGGCGGCCGCCTTGACGACGGTGCGCAGCGCGGCGACCGTGCGCCCACCGCGGCCGATCACCTTGCCGGTGTCGTCATCCGCGACGTGCAGCTCCAGGACGAGCGTGCCGTCGTCCTCCTCGAACGACTCCACGGACACCTCGTCCGGGCGGTCGACGAGCGACCGGGCGAGGTACTCGAGGAGCTCCCGCACTACTCCGCGTCGGCGTCGCCCTCGGCGGGCTCGGCCGGCGCCTCGGACTCGTCCGGCGGCGTCTCGGTCTCGGCGGGCTCGCCGGCCGGCGCCTCGGGCGGGGTCTCCGCCACGGGTGCCTCGGCGCGCTCCTCGACCACGTCGGCCGGAGCCTCCTGGGCCTCGGCGGGCGCCTCGGCCACGGCCACCGCGCCGCCTCGCGACACGCCGGCGCTGCCGGTCGAGGTGCCGCCCTGGATTCCCTTGGCGTGCGCCTTGACCAGCTGCTTCACCGTGTTCGTGGGCTGCGCGCCCCGCGCGACCCAGTGCTGGAAGCGCTCCTCGTCGATCACGATCGTCGAGGGCTCGGTCTGCGGGTTGTAATGGCCGATCGTCTCGATGAAGCGGCCATCGCGCGGCGAGCGCTGGTCTGAGACGACCACGCGCCAGATCGGATTCTTCTTCGACCCCACACGGGTGAGGCGGACTCGTACGGACATAGAGCGCGAGAGGCTAGCGGAAGCAGCGGGCCGCGCCCGCTGCGCACCGGTTGCTATCCGGACTCACCGGCCGCCCGCCAGCTGCTGCAGCGAAGGCATCTTCCCGCTCGCCACCTGCTTCATCACCTTGCGCATCTGGCCGAACTGCTTGACGAGCTGCGAGACGGCCTGCACGTTCGTCCCGGACCCCCGCGCGATCCGGCGCCGCCGCGACCCGTCGATGATCTTCGGGTTCGCCCGCTCCTCCGGCGTCATCGACCGGATGATCGCCTCCAGCCGGTCGAGCTCCTTCTCGTCCACGTTCAGCGAGCCGAGCTGAGAGCCCACGCCGGGCATCATCTTCAGCAGCGACCCGAGCGGCCCCATGTTGCGCACCTGCTGCATCTGCTGGAGGAAGTCGTCGAGCGTGAACTCCTCCTTGCGGATCTTGCGCTCCAGCTCCGCGGCCTGGCGCTCGTCCATCTGCTTCTCGGCCTTCTCGACGAGCGTCATCACGTCGCCCATGCCGAGAATGCGCTGCGCCATCCGGTCGGGGTGGAACCGCTCGAAGTCGGCCAGCTTCTCGCCGGTGGAGGCGTACAGGATCGGCTTGCCGGTGACCGCCTTGACCGAGAGCGCCGCGCCGCCGCGCGAGTCGCCGTCGAGCTTTGACAGGATCACGCCGTCGAAGTTCGCCGTCTCGGCGAACTGCTCGGCCACGTTCACCGCGTCCTGGCCGGTCATGGCGTCGACCACGAGCAGCACGTTGTGCGGCTTCGTGCGCTTCTTGATCTCGGCCAGCTCCTTCATCAGCTCCTCGTCGATGTGGAGCCGGCCGCTCGTGTCGACGATCAGCGCGTCACGGCGGTCCCGCTTCGCCTGGTCGAGCGCCCACTCGGCGATGTCCACCGGGTCGCGACCGGTGCCCTGCTCGTACACGTGCGCGCCCGCCTGCTGGCCCACCTTGACGAGCTGGTCCACCGCGGCCGGGCGGTACACGTCGCAGGCCGCCACGCCCACGTCCATTCCCTGTTCCTCGCGGAGGTGGCGCGCGAGCTTTCCAACGGCGGTCGTCTTGCCCGAGCCCTGGAGGCCGGCCATCAGGATCACGGTCGGGCCGGGCTTCGCCAGCGCGAGGTCGCGACCGCTTCCGCCCATCAGGGCCGTGAGCTCGTCGGAGACGATCTTCACCACCTGCTGGCCCGGGTTGAGCGACTTCAGGACGTCCTGTCCGAGCGCCCGTTCCTTGACCGCCTGCGTGAACTGCTTGACGACCTTGAAGTTCACGTCGGCCTCGAGCAGGGCGAGGCGCACCTGCCTCATGGCGGCGTTCACGTCCTCTTCCGTCAGCTTGCCGCGCGAGCGCACATCGCCGAGGGCGACCTGCAGCCGGTCTGAAAGCGCATCGAACACTCCATGAGAGGCTAGCCGGGTGAACAAACGCCGGTGGTCGACTTTCCTGACGGCGAAGGTGGTCAATCCGATCGTGCGGGCGGCCGCCCGGGCGGGAATCCCCCTCCCGCTGGTCGTGATCCTCGAGACGCGGGGCCGGAAGAGCGGCCAGCCCCGCCGGATACCGGTCGGCAAGGCCATCACCCAGGACACGCTCTGGATCGTGGCCGAGCACGGACGGAGGGCCGCCTACGTGAAGAACATCGAAGCCGATCCGCACGTGCGCGTGCGGGTCGGCAGGAAATGGCGGTCAGGCACCGCGCAGGTCCTCTATCACGACGATTGGCGCGCGCGTCAGCGCGAGCTGCCGAACAAGCTCAACTCGGCGACGGTCCGTCTGATGGGGACCGAGCACCTCACTGTGCGGGTCGACTTGGATCCGGCTTAGGCAGCGCGCCGCCGAGCGCGTCCAGCGCCCTCGTGACCTCGCTCGGGATGATCCAGACCTTGTTCGACTCGCCCTGGGCGATCTGCGGGAGCACCTGGAGGTACTGGTAGGCGAGCAGCTTCGGGTCCGCGTCGCCGCGGTGGATCGCCTCGAAGACCGTCTCGATCGCCTTCGACTGGCCCTCCGCCGAGAGGATCTGCGCCTCGCGCTGGCCCTCCGCGCGGAGGATCGCGGACTGCTTCTCGCCCTCCGCGGTGAGGATCTGCGACTGCTTCACGCCCTCGGCCGTGAGGATCGCGGCGCGGCGGTCGCGCTCGGCGCGCATCTGCTTCTCCATCGCCTCCTGAATCGTGGCCGGCGGGTCGATGGCCTTCAGCTCCACGCGGTTCACGCGGATCCCCCAGCGCCCCGTGGCCTCGTCGAGCACCGTGCGAAGCGCCGTGTTGATGTTGTCGCGTGAGGTGAGCGTGTCCTCGAGCGTCATGCCGCCGGCGACGTTCCGGAGCGTCGTGACGGTGAGCTGCTCGATCGCGACGATGAAGTTCGCGATCTCGTAGGTGGCCGCCTTCGCGTCCGTCACCTGGTAGTAGATGACCGAGTCGATCGAGACGGTCAGGTTGTCCTCCGTGATCACCGGCTGCGGCGGGAACGAGACGACCTGCTCGCGCAGGTCGATCAGCGGCTTGACCCGGTCGACGTACGGGACGATCAGCGCGAGCCCCGCGTCGAGCGTCCGGTGGTAGCGCCCCAGGCGCTCCACGATCCCGGCCCGTGCCTGCGGCACGATCCGGATTGCGCGCGCGAGGGTGACGAGCACCACGAACGCGACGACGAGCAGGGCGATCAGGGCTGCCATACCGGCCTCATTTCTCTATTCGGCGACGAGCGCCGTGGCGCCGTCGATCTTCATGACCTCCACGCGAGCGCCCGGCTCGAAGGAGTCGTCCTGGTCGTACGAGCGCGCGGTCCACACCTCTCCGCCGATCTTGACCTGCCCGCCGTCGCGGTCCACCCTCTGCAGCACGGTCGCGCTGGTGCCCACGAGCGCCGCCGTGCCTGTCCGGAGCGCGGCGGGCGTCCTCAGGTGCCGGCGCGCGATCGGCCGCAGCACCAGCACCGAGGCGAGCGACGCGGCGATGAATACGATCCACTGCGCGGCGAGCCCGACGCCCGCCGCGGCCACTATCGCCGCCAGGGTCGCCGCCACGGCGATCGGCCCGAGGAAGAAGCCCATCGTGGCGATCTCCCCGACAGCCAGGACACCCGCGGCGATCAACCACCAGACCCAGTCGTCCACCTGGGCGATCCTATCCGCAGCTCACGACACCGAGGCGTCGAGCGCCCGCTCCACGTCCGCGAGCAGGTCGGCCGTGTCCTCGCAGCCGGCGGACAGCCGGACGAAGCCCTCCGGCACCGAGTCGCCGCCCCAGCGGGCGCGACGCTCCGCCATGGTGTGGACGCTGCCGAAGCTGGTCGCGTCGGTGACCAGCTCCGCCGTGGCGAGGAAGCGCTCCGCGCGCGGCTCGCCACCGAGGTCGAATGACACGACCGTGCCGTACCCGTCCATCTGGCGCCGCGCCACCTCGTGGCCGGGGTCGCCCGGCAGGCCCGGGTAGCGCACGCCGGTCACGTCGTCGCGTGCGGCAAGGAGACGCGCTATGGCGATCGCGTTGTCGCAGGCGCGCTCGAGCCGGATGGCGAGCGTGGGCAGGGAGCGGTGCGCCAGCCACACCTCGAACGGACCCGGGATCGACCCTGCCTGTCGCCTCCACAGGCGCAGCGCCTCGATCCGGTCCGAGTCGCGCGATGTCACGTACCCGAGCATCAGGTCGGCGTGCCCGGACATCTGCTTCGTCGCGCTGGTGAGCGTGTAGGTCGCGCCGAGGTCGAGCGGCCGCTGGAGCAGCGCGCCCGCCGTGGTGTTGTCCACGACCGTCGTGACGCCCAGGCCGGCCAGCGCCGCCAGGTCGTACACCTCCAGCTCGGGATTCGAGGGGGACTCGAGCCAGAGCAGGTCGGCGCCCCGCGCCGCGTCCGCGAGGTCCGCGGGTGGCGCGAGCCGCAGCTCCACCCCGCGCGGCTCGAGGTGCTGCTCGGTGAGCGCGCGCACGCCGTGGTAGCAGCCGTGGTCCATGGCGAGCACCGAGCCCGGCTTCAGGTTCGTGAGCAGGAGCGCCGCGGCGGCGGCCATACCGGACGAGAACAGCACCGCCTCGGCGCCCTCGAGCCCTCCCACCGCCTCCTCGTAGCGCGTCCACGTGGGGTTGCCGTAGCGCGTGTAGGAGTTGGGCGCCGCGTACGGGTCGCCGGTCAGGTGAAACGGCGCGGCGAACACCGGGCCGGGCAGGAACGGCTCGCCCTGCTCGGCCTCGGGGAGGCCTGCGTGTACCACGCGCGTGCTGGGGCCGGGATCGGTCACGGCTCGAGGATCGCCTGCGCGAAGTCGTCCGGGTCGAAGGGGCGCAGATCCTCGAGCGCCTCGCCGATCCCGATCAGCTTGACGGGCACGCCCAGCTCCTGGGCGATCGCCAGCGCGATCCCGCCCTTGGCGGTGCCGTCGAGCTTCGTGAGCACGATGCCGGTCACCTCCACCGCCTCGCGGAACAGGAGCGCTTGGCGCAGCCCGTTCTGGCCCGTGGTGGCGTCGATGGTGAGGAGCGTCTCGTGTGGCGCGCCCGGCGCCTGGCGCTCGATCACGTTCCGGACCTTGCGGAGCTCGTCCATGAGGGGCTGCTGCGTGTGAAGCCGGCCGGCCGTGTCCACGATCACCACGTCGTGCCCGCGCGCCTTGGAGGCCTCGATTGCGTCGAACACGACCGCGCCCGGATCGGAGCCGGCCTGCCCCCGGACGATCTCGGTGCCCGCGCGGTCGGCCCACAGCTCGAGCTGCTCGGCGGCGGCGGCGCGGAACGTGTCGCCGGCGGCGAGCAGGACCGAGCGCCCGAGCTCCTTCTGCAGGTGCCAGGCCATCTTTCCGATGGTGGTCGTCTTCCCGCTGCCGTTCACGCCGGTCATCAGGATCACCGTGGGGTGCTCGGTCAGCGGGATGGTGTCGCCGTCGAGGCGGGCGGTGTCGGCGAGCAGCTCGCGCAGCCGGCGGGACAGGTCCTCGCCCCCGGTCAGGTCGCCGCTCTCGGCCTCCAGCTCCAGCCGCTCGACGATCTTGGCCGTGGTGGGCGCGCCCACGTCGGCGTAGATGAGGGTCTCCTCGAGCCGCTCGAACGCCTCGTCGTCGAGCGTCTGGAACATCGTTGTCTGGAGCTCCGCGCCGATCGCCTGGCGCGTCTTCGACATGTTCTCGCGCAGGCGGCGGAAGAAGCCGCGGCGCTCCGGCTCGCCGTCGTCGCCCACGGCCGCCGCCGAGGGCTCGCCTCCCGTCTCGAAGAGCTCCTGCCAGGTGCGGGCCATGGACCCGCGGAGGATAGGGGCGCCCGCGCGCGGGCGCCCCT
>DASUYU010000119.1:0-10655 GCA_036377235.1 Thermoleophilaceae bacterium | reverse complement strand
CGATCCGCTCGGGCGCGCAGCGCTGCTGCCGCGCCCAGTTGGTCCAGGTGGGCAACTAGGAGGAGCGGGCCGCCGACTCGGCCGCGGCCTCGGCGGCCGCGTCGACTCGTGCCAGGTCCGGCTCCCAGTGCGCCTCCGCGTCGATCGGCGTGTCGCGCAGGTAGGCCTCCGCGTCGAGCGCCGCCATACAGCCGGTGCCGGCCGCCGTCACGGCCTGGCGGTACACGCGGTCGGTGAGGTCGCCGGCCGCGAACACGCCCGGCAGCTTCGTCCGAGTCGAGCGCCCGTCCACGAGCACGTAGCCCTCGTCGTCGGTGTCCACCTGGCCCTCGACGAGGTGCGAGTTCGGCTGGTGGCCGATCGCCACGAACGCGCCGGTGATCGGCAGCTCCTTCGTCGAGCCGTCCTCCGTGTTCTCGAGGACCGCCTGCCCGAGTGCGCCGTTCTCGCCCGGCTCGAAGCGCTGCACCACGTACGGCGTCACGAGCTCGATGTTCTGGGTGTCGCGAGCTCGGTCGAGCATGATCGCCGACGCCCGGAACTCCGGCCGCCGGTGAACGACGCTCACCTTGCCGGCGAACTTCGACAGGAAGGTCGCGTCCTCCATGGCCGTGTCGCCGCCGCCGACCACGATCGTGTCGGCGTCGCGGAAGAAGGCCGCGTCGCAGGTGGCGCAATAGGACACGCCACGCGCCGACAGCTCCTCCTCGCCCGGCACCCCGAGCTTCTTCGGCTCGGCGCCCATGGCGAGGATCACGGCGCGAGTGCGGATCTCCTCGCCGCCGACCGTGACCACGTGCGTGCCGCCCTCCTCTGAGGACAGCTCGATCTTCGTGGCGTCGTCGGTGATGTAGCGAGTGCCGAAGCGCTCGGCCTGGTCGCGCAGGTCCTGCATCATCTGCGGGCCCATCACGCCCTGCGGGTAGCCGGGGTAGTTCTCGACGTCGGTGGTCTGCTGGAGCAGGCCGCCCCAGGCGAAGCCCTCGATCACCAGCGGGTGCAGGTCGGCGCGGGCCGTGTAGAGCGCGGCGGTGTAGCCGGCGGGGCCGCTGCCGACGATCACGACATTCTCGATGTCCACGTTCTCCCTCGTCACTTTACTTTCTGAAGTGTACTCACCCTGGCGGGCTGCTCGCCGCGCTCGCGCTCCCATTCTGCGACCGTTTTCCGCAGCTGGATGAAAGCGACGATGCCGGGCGGAATCGGCAGCCAGAAGGCGATCACGCGGTAGGTCAGCACCGCCGGGAAGACGATCCCCTCGTCGATCCCGAACAGCGCGAACGCTCCGATCATGCCCGCGTCCACCGCCCCCACGCCACCCGCCGGCGAGGGGATCAGGTTCGCCGCCATCCCCAGGAAGAAGCCCTGCACGAGCACGCCGAAGGGCACGTGCCCGCCGAACGCCTTGAAGCTCGCCCACAGGATCCCGATGTTCGCGGCCCAGAACCCCACGGCGCCTCCGAGCGCCAACAGGCCGCGCTGCGGGTGGCGCACGTAGGCGATCGCGGTGCGGGTGCCCATGGCGAGCGTGGCCGGCCCCTTGGCGATCCGCTGCAGGTAGCGGGCGCGCCTGTACCCGCGCGCGTAGTGCTGGATGCGCCGCTCGAAGTCGTCGGGGATCGCGGCGATCAGCAGGAACAGGATGATGATCCCGCCGGAGATCGCCGCGGGGACCACGGTGCCGGCCAGCGGCTCCTCTCCGTGCAGGACGCCCGTGCGCAGCAGCACGCCGAACACCACCAGCGCCGCCAGATACACGAAGTACGTGAGCACGAGGAAGGCGACCATCCGGCACGCCGCGCGCCTGCGCGGAACGCCCGCCTTCCGGAGCGCCCAGTAGGTCAGGACGATGCCACCCACGCCCGCCGCCGAGAAGATCCGCGTGGCCGCCAGCCCCGCCATCGTGATCTGGTACGAGGCGCGCAGGTCGAGCCGGCGGTGCACGTCGTCGTCACGGGTGCCGCCGAGCACGCCGCGGAAGAGCGCCACGTACGCGCCGAACGCCAGGACGTTGAAGCCGATCGCGACGATGACCCAGTACCAGACGGCGTCGTCGAGGTTGTTCACCGCCTCGTCGGCGCCCACGATCTTCGGGAACAGCACGTAGATCGCGACGATCAGGAGAACGACGAGCGCAAGCCCCGACGCGATCTTGCGCCGGTCCCCGAGGAGCGCCTGGAAGCGATTGACCTCCATCTCCTCGGCCGTATCGAGGTCGAGGTCCTCCTCGTCGTCGAGACGACGATCCAGTACCTGCTGGCGGCGGTCCTCCGCCGCCATCAGCCGGCCCGCGGCTCCAGTCGATGCACGGCGGCGGCGATCACCCGGATCGCCGGCTCCGCACGAGGCGCCACCCGCCAGATTCCCTCCGCCAGGGCCAGGCCGGCGAGCAGGTCGATGGCGTAGTGCTCGCCCAGGTACACCAGGCCGAAGCCGAGCGTGAGCGCGTAGGCCCAGCCGGCCGCGGCATGCCCTCGGCCCACCTGGGACAGGATGCGCGCTGCCATGACTGACGTGCCGAAGTGGAGTGAGGGCATTGCTGCGAAGGGATTGCCTTGCAGCGAATGGTAAAGCGGGTGCCAGAGGCGTCTCCAGAACCGCTGGCCGGCCTCCTCCATGATGCGCCGCACCGGCGGCATCGCCCCGTTCGCGCCCGCGTACCACGGGGGCGCGGTGGGCACCGCCCAGTACACGACGCAGCCGAGGTCGAAGCATGCGGCCATCAGCACCGCGGAGCGCGGGAACTGCTCGCGGTGGCGAACGAGCATGTAGAGGAGCGTCCCGTGCGGCACGAGGAACCAGCTCCAGTGCACGATCGACAGGGCGTACTCGAGCGGCCCGACCTGTCCCTCGCGGCCCAGCGCGCGCTGGAGCCGGACCGTGGGCGTCGTACCTAGTCCGATGACGCGGTCGCACCGGATCGGATAGTGGACCTTGAGGCGCCGGAGCAGGGCGTCGGGATCGTCGTCCGGCATGTCGTAATGCGCGAAGTACGCCCACATCTGGAGGGCGTAGATGCCCGCGTCGCGGATGGGCGAGCGGCGGGCGGCGAGCGCGAGCGCGGCGGGGGCGGGCCATGACAACGCCGTAACCACCGGGGGCCGGAGCCGCAGCCGGTGCCGGACCAGGGGTGTGGCGACGCCCACCGCCACCGCGCCCCACGCGAGGGTTCGCAGGGCGCGAGTACTTCGCAAAGCCGGGCCAGCATAGGGCAAGGAATGGGCGGGCGGGCGTCGAAATGCGGCGGTGCATGACTTTCAAGCGACTCCTCCCGTGCGCGACCGCGGTCGCATTCGTCCTGATCGTGTCCCCCTCCTTTGCGCAGGAAACGGGAGGTGGAGCGGTCGCGCTGCCTCAGGCCGGCGCCGCACAGGACGACACGCCGACCACGCCGGGCGGCGAGGAGCAGCCGCCTCAGGAGCAGCCGGACGGCGAGCAGCCGCCCACCACCCAGCCGAACGCGGAGCCCTCGCCAACGCCCGAGGCGGGCGTGGGCGGCGGGTCCGCCGGCGGTCTCCCGCAGACCGGCTGGCAGGCGTTCGCGCTCGCGTCGATCGGGCTCGGGCTGCTGCTCGCCGGAGCCGCGCTCAGGCCCACTAGCTCGTGGCCGCCGCCTCGAGATCGCCTGACCCGTTCGCCGATGCGCCGTTAGACGCGCTCTTCGCCTCGGCGGCCGGGACGGCCGCGAACTCCGTCGTGCCGTCGATCGGCCCCGGCATGAACTCCTCGGCCGGCGGGATCTCGATGCCCAACACCTTCATGCGCCGCCTCAGCGTCCGGTAGGCGAAGCCGTAGATCTGCCGCGACGTGTAGCCGTAGGACACGTACTCGCGCGTGTCGGTCACGTACGGCGGCGCGAACACGTATGCCGCCTTGGGCGCCAGGTCGAGCACCACGCGCTCCACCGTCTCGCGGTGGCGCGGGTCCTCCCGGATGGCGTCGCGCAGGAAGCGCACGCCGAACGCCACGTGCCGGTGCTCGTCGCGCTCGACGAGGCCGAACCCCTCGCAGAAGCCGGGATACAGGGAGTGCTCGAGCATGTAGTCCCGGATCAGCGTCTGGCCCGTCACGGCGAGGAAGCCCTCCACGACCATGTGGTACGTCGTGATCCCCTCGACGAACAGGTCGAGGTCGTCCGGCTTCGCCTGGATGCGGCGCGCGACGTCGCGGAGCCCGTCGTCGAACACCTCGCGCCAGGGCGAGAGCAGTATCTGCTCGACCTCGCGCATCCGGCCGCGGAAGTCCTCGGCGGACAGGCACATGACCTCCGCGCCGAAGCGGTCGAAGAAGGCGGCGTGGCGCGCCTCGTCCACCAGCTGGGTGGCGAGGAACAGCTCGATCTCGCCGGTGGGCGCCGCCTGCAGGAACGGCGCGAGGTCCGCGGTCACGCGCTCCTCGCCGACGTAGAACGAGCCGAGGCTCCAGATCGTGGACTCCTGAGCCTCGCGCGGCGTCACGACCCACTGCTCCCGGTCGACCGAGAAGTCGAGCTCCGTGGCCCTCCAGTTCTGGCGCTCCCACAGCGCGTACAGCTGCCGGTAGTCGAGGAGACCGTCGCCGTCGCGGTCCCCCCCGGGCGCGTACAGGCCGGCGCGCTCCTCCTGTAGGCGGCGCTGCTTCGCCTCGCGCTTCATCTCGGCGTCGTCCGCGCCCTGGGCGCGGGCGATCCAGCGGCCGAGCAGGGTGATCGGGTGGACCTGGCCGTCGATCTTCGTCAGCTGGTTCTGCATCGCGATCGAGGGGCTGATCTGACCGGACGCCATCCGCTGGTAGGAGTCGAAGGAGACCGTGGCCGTGCCGATCGCCTCGCGCTCCTCCTGCGTCACGTCGAGCGGCTCGCCGTCGCGGGCGGTGACGAACCAGGTGCCGCCGCCCTCGCCGGTCACCACGTACTTCGCGGTGAACTCGTGGCCCTTCGTCCACTCCGGGTCGATCAGGTACGGCAAAGAGCGGTACAGGACGTCGGGGTCGAGAGTTCCGCCGGCCTCGACGACATCCGCCATCGACAGCTCCCCCGCCGACATCTTCCGCAGCTTCATCGCCTTCCTGCGCTTGCCGCGGATCCTGAGCTTGCCGCGCATCATCAGGCCCAACGGGCCATGCCTGCCGGTCACGAGGTCCGTCAGCGTGCGGGCATCGGCCTGGAGCCGGAAGTCCACGTCCTCGGACTCGGAGTCCTCCACACGGTCCACGCGGGCACGGCCGCCCGAGATCGAGACCCGATGTCTGCCCAGCTCGTCCACGTGCAGCACGTAGGTCATCGTGCCGCCGATCTTCGACGCCGCTCCGGGGAGCGTCATCAGTATCAGGCGTGCGGCGAGCTCCGGGTCCTCCTTCGCCATGCGGTCGAGCGCTGCGCGCTGACGGTCGGACTGGGCGCTCACTGAGCCTTCTCCATGATCTGAACCTCCACGGGTGCCTTGTCGGTGAACGTTCGCGCGTCGTGCTCGGTCCCGATGTGCGAGCCCCAATGCATGGGGACCGCGACGCGCGGCTGGATCCTCCGGGCCGCCTCGGCGGCCTCCTGCGCGGTCATCACGTAGACGCCGCTCACGGGCAGCAGCGCCACGTCGACCCCGGTGACGGTGTCCATCTCGGGGATCACGTCGGTGTCGCCGGAATGGTAAAGCCGCTCCCCGCGGACATTCACCTCGTATCCCACCCATCCCGCATCACGCGGATGAAACGGCTTCCCGTCGGCGTCCCGCTTCGAGGTGTTGTAAGCCGCGAGGGCCCGCACGTGGATGCCGCGCACGAGCTCGTCGTCGAGGATCTCCCCCGGCCCGATGCGGTGCACCTGCCCGCTGACCCGCTCCGCCACCGCCGCCGGCCCGACGAGCCAGGTCTCCCTCTTGGTGAGCTTCTCCACGTCCTGCGGCGAGAAGTGGTCGTAGTGGCCGTGGGTGATGAGGATGAGGTCGGCCTGCGGAGCGCCGTCTGGGACGCGGTACGGGTCGATGTAGACGTGCGCGCGGCCGACGGTCATGTGAAAGCCGGCGTGGCCCATCCAGTCGATGAGGTCGAGGAGCATGCTGCGCCGGAGGTTAGGCAGCGGGCGCTCAGGCTTCGGCCGGCACGCGATCGGGAGACAGCGACCGCGCCATCCGGACCGCCGTCCCGTTCCCGTTGTCGTGCGTCAGCTCCACCGAGTCCATCAGGGCCTGCATGAGGGGCAGCCCGTTGCCCCGGTAGCGCGGTGGGCCGTCCTCGCCCCGCTCGATCCAGTGGCCCTGGTCGCGCACGGTCAGGATCACGCGACCGTCCTCGAGCTCCGCGTCCACCCAGAGCCGCCCGTCGCCGAACTCGTAGCCGTGCTCGATTGCGTTCGAGCACGCCTCGTGGCACGCGATCTGGATCACGTCGACGACCTCGCCCGACGCGCCCGCGTCGCGCAGCCAGCTCGCGAGGTCGCGGCGCATGTCGGCCAGCAGCGTAGGGTCGGACGGCAGCTCGAGATGCAGCGGGGGCGGCGCCGTGGGCAGCGCGCGGAGAGCGAGCACCGCGATGTCGTCGTTCGCTGCGTGGACCGCCATCATCGACTCCACCAGCCGCTCGCACAGCTCGTCCGGATGGCACGGGTCCTGAGAGGCCGCGAGCCGCAGCGCCTCGAGCCCCTGGTCGATCGACACGCCGCGCTCCTCCACGAGCCCGTCCGTGTAGAGCACGATCGTCGACCCTGGTGTCAGCTCCATCGTCGTCTCGATGTGCTCCGGGCTGTCGAACACGCCGAGCGGCGGGTTGTGGGCGCTCTCCAGGTAGTGGGCGTCGCCGTCGGGGTTCAGCACCAGCGGCGGCACGTGGCCCGCGTTGGCGAACCGGACGGTGCCGTGGTCGGGCTCCATCACCAGGTAGAGCAGCGTGGCCATCTGGCCGCCGTCGAGCCCGCGCACCAGCTTGGCGAGCCGGTCGAGCACGCCCGCGGGCGAGTGGCCCTCCACCGCGTAGGCGCGCATCGCGTGGCGCAGCTGCCCCATCAGGGACGCGGCGCCGATGCCGTGGCCCACCACGTCGCCCATCGCCACGCCCACTCGGCCGCCCTCGAGCGGGATCGCGTCGTACCAGTCCCCGCCCACGTCGGCTCCACCCGGCATGTACACGGCCGCGACCTGGATGCCCTTGATGTCCGGAAGCCGCTCCGGCAGGAGGCTCCGCTGGAGCATCTCCACGTTCGAGAGCTCGCGCTCGTAGGCGCGCGCGTGCTCGATCGCCAGCCCCGCGCGATCGGCCATCAGCATCAGGAGGCTCTCGTCCTCGAGCGTGAAGCGGCGCGCTCCGGTGGACCCCACCTCCACCACGCCGGCCACCTTGCCCTTCACCACCAGCGGCGACGCCATCACAGACGTGACCCCGGCCGCCTCGAGCACTCCGTCGAGCGTGGCCGGCGGGAGGTCGGAGAGCGTCACCGGCCGCGCCCGTTCGACCACCTCCCCCAGCGCGCGCGAGATGTCCACCGGCGCGCCCGGCTCGGTCTCGAGACCGGAGGCGGCGCCCACGCGGAAGCCCACCCCCAGACCGTGCTCCTCCTCCCGGTCGCGCAGCAGGATGCGAACCACGTCCGCGCCGAACACCTCGGACACCCGCTCCACGAGCACGCCGAGCAGCTCGTCGAGCTCGAGATGCGTAAGCGCCGCCTCGGTGACCTGCTGGAGCTTCCCGATCGTCTGGACGACGGCCTCGGCCTCCGCGCGCGCCGCCCGCTCCTGCATCGCGTGGCGCTGCTCGGTCACGTCCACGACCTGCCAGATGTAGCCCTGGGGACGGTCGTGGCTGTCGGCGGTTAGCGACACGCTCACCATCGCGTAGACGACCTCGCCGTCCGGCCGCATGAATCGCTTCTCGGACTGGTCGAACAGCGGGCGGTCGCGCAAGAGCCGGCGTACCGCGTCGCGCTCGTGCTCGCGGTCGGAGGTGTGGACGAGATCCCACAGCGGCTGGCGCAGCAGCTGGGTCTGCGAGCGGCCGAGCAGCTCGCACAGCGCGTCGTTCACCTCGAGCCAGCGGCCGTTGACCGTGCTCAGGCCCATCCCGATCGGCGCGCCCTCGAACGCCGCCCTGAAGCGCTCCTCCGAGGCGCGCAGCTCGGCGCTCTTCTGCTGCAGCTCGAGCAGCATCGCGACCTTCGAGCGAAGCATGTCCGGGTCGACCGGCTTCAGCATGTAGTCCACCGCGCCGGCCGAGTACCCGCGCGTGACCTGCTCCGCGTCAGCGTCCCCCGCCGTCAGGAAGATGATCGCGGTGTCCTCGTGGCGCTCGCGGCGCTTGATCAGCTCGACGGTCTCGAAGCCGTTCAGCCCCGGCATCCGGACGTCCATGACGATCACGGAGAAGTCGTCCTGCAGGAGCCGTTTGAGCGCCTCCTCGCCCGACGGCGCGGTGACCACCTCGCGGCCGAGCGGCTCCAGCACCGTGCGGAGAGCAACCAGGCTCTCCGGCTGGTCGTCGACGACGAGAATGGCGCCGCTCACCGGTATAGCCAGACCCTCATGAGTGAGAGAAGCTGGTCCACGTCGACCGGCTTCGTGATGTAGTCGGACGCCCCCGAGGCGATGCTCTTCTCGCGGTCGCCCTTCATGGCCTTGGCCGTGAGCGCGACGATCGGCAGCCGCTGGAACTCGCGCATCTCGCGCATGGCGCGGGTGGCCTCGTACCCGTCCATCTCGGGCATCATGATGTCCATCAGGACGAGCGAGACGTCGGGGTTCGCCTTCAGCGCATCGATCCCCTCGCGGCCGTTCTCGGCGAACACCACCTCCATGCCGCGGCGCTCGAAGACGCTCGTCAGGGCGAAGACGTTCCGCACGTCGTCGTCCACGATCAGCACCTTCTTGCCCTCGAACACGGCGTCGGCCATGTGCAGGCGCTCGAGCATCTGCCGCTTGTCCGCGGGGAGGCGCGCCTCCACCCGGTGCAGGTAGAGCGAGGTCTCGTCGAGCAGCCGCTCCGGCGAGCGCACGTCCTTCACCACGATCGCCTCCGCGTAGCGCTTCAGTCGCGCCTCGTCCTTCGGCGACAGCTCGCGGCTCGAGTGCACCACCACCGGCAGGTCGCGGAACCGCTTGGTGCGGCGCAGCCTGTCGAGCAGCTGGAAGGAGGCACCGTCCTCCGACGCCGGCGCCAGCACCAGGCAGTCGAACGGGCGCGCGTCGAGGGTCTCGAGCGCCTCGTCGCGTGAGCCCACGCCCACGACCTCCACGTCCGGGCCGCCGATCAGGTCGGCGAGCCCGTTCCGCTCGCGCTCGTCGTTCGCCACCAGCAGCACCGAGCGGGTGCGCCGGTCGAGGAAGCCGGTGAGCTCCGAGAACACGTCGCCGAGCAGCTCCGGCGTGGCCTCCTGCGTCAGGCAGCCGAGTGCGCCGGCGTGCCGGAGGTCGAGCTTGGAGTCGTCGCCCGCCAGCACGTACACGGGCAGGTGTCGCGTCTCCGGGTGGCGCTTCACGTGCTCGAGCACCGCCTCGCCGTTCAGCTGGGGCAGCTCCTTGCTCACGATCACCGCATCCGGCATGAACTCGTGGACCAGCGCCAGGCCCGCGTCGCCGCGCAGCGCGAGGAGGCACCGGAAGCCGTGCTCGTGCGCCACGTCCACGGCACCTCGCGCGAGCGCGCGGTCGCCGGTCATGACAAGCGCCACGCGCTCGCCCGCCGGGAGATCCGCGCGGTCGTCCGTGAGCGTGTCGGGCAGCGCCGCCGTCTCTGTGCGCCTGCGCGTCTTCGTAGCGGCCGGGAGCGGAGTGGGCTCGTCCAGCACCGACGGGGTAGCCACCGGCAGGGGCGTTGGGCCGGCGATCGGCAGGTACAGCGTGAAGGTCGAGCCATGCCCCTCCGTGCTCGACACGTGGATCTCGCCGCCCAGCAGGCGGGCGATCTCGCGGCTGATCGACAGTCCGAGCCCGGTTCCGCCGAAGCGGCGGCTGATCGAGCCCTCCGCCTGCTGGAACGCCTCGAAGATGAGGCGGAGCTTGTCCGGGGGGATGCCGATGCCGGTGTCGATCACGGAGAACGCCACGACGCCCTCCGAGCGCGCCAGCGTGTCGGACCCGAAGTGGGCGTCAGCGGGCGCGCGGCCGACTGCCAGCCGGACCGAGCCGGAGTCGGTGAACTTGAACGCGTTGGAGAGCAGGTTCTTCAGCACCTGCTGGAGCCGCTGCTCGTCCGTCTGGATCTGCTCGGGCGCGTCGTGCGCCAGGTCGATCGCGAAGTCGAGCCCCTTCTCCCCCGCGACGGGGGCGAACGAGCGCTCGACGTAGTCGCGCACCGACCGCAGCTCCGTGCGCCCGGCGTGCACGTCCATCTTCCCGGCCTCGACCTTTGAGAGATCGAGGATGTCGTTGATCAGGGCGAGCAGGTCGGAGCCCGCGTTGTGGATCGTCGTGGAGGCGTCGACCTGCTTCGCGGTGAGGTTGCCGCTCTCGTTCGCGGCCAGCACCTTCGACAGGATCAAGAGCGAGTTGAGCGGCGTGCGCAGCTCGTGCGACATGTTCGCCAGGAACTCGGACTTGTACTTCGAGCTGAGCGCCAGCTGCTCCGCCTTCTCCTCCAGCGAGCTGCGGGCCATCTCGATCTCGCGGTTCTTGATCTCGATGTCGCGGTTCTGGCGCTCGAGCTGCTCCGCCTTCTCCTGTAGCTCCTCGTTCGTCGCCTGCAGCTCCATCTGCTGG